>CALMWJ010000167.1 GCA_937873525.1 uncultured Peptococcaceae bacterium
CATCCTGTTGATGATGATCGCGGCGGCGGTTGCCATCTTCATCACTGGCGGACAGCGGATGAAGCGCTTTGAATATTTGAAGAAAAGTGACTTCAAACTGGATTACGGCATTTATGGCATTGTGGAAGAACGGCTGCGTAAATTTGAACCGGTCTTTACGAGACGTGTGATTTACGGCGTGACCCTGTGCATTCTATCCGCAGTCCCGCTGATCCTGGCAGGCAGTCTGGGGGCGTCGGAACTGGTTTTAATTGGATTGGTATGCTTGCTGCTGAGCATGATTGCGCTGGCGGTGTATTTGATGATTTCTGCCGGCGAAATCAAGGGCAGTTACGAGCAGCTGATAATGACCGGAGATTTTGATCCCGAAACGATGCGGAGAAACAAGCCTTTTAACCGAATCGCCGCCGTCTATTGGCCTGTGGTGACCGCCCTTTACCTGGGCTGGAGCTTCTGGACCATGAACTGGGCCTTCACGTGGCTGGTCTGGCCGGTGGCAGGCTGCCTTTTTGCCGGTCTGGCCGCGGTGATGAAACGGGATAAGGACTCGTAAGCGGGAGACGCTCATCGGGAGGATCATACTTAGACGATAAATTCATAAATTGCCAAAGAAGCCAGCCCGTAATGAGCTGGCTTCTTTGCCTTTTGCCGGATATCCGATGGCAAACGAACGTTATGGCGAGCCTGATCATCCGGGGAATGAGGATGGTCAGGCATTGGATCATTGCACGCTGGTTTTGGCACGGAGATAGGCGTCACAAGCCTTGGCGGCGCTGCAGCCTTCCTTGATGGCCCAAACCACCAGGCTTTGGCCGCGGCGGGCGTCGCCGGCTGCGAAGACCCCTTCCACATTGGTGGAATAGCTGTCCTCATCCGCCATAATATTGCTTCTTGAATTCTGGGCCAGGGCAAGCTCCTTGATGATGGTCTCTTCCGGTCCGAGGAAGCCCATGGCAATCAGCACCAGCTGCGCCGGCCATTCCTTTTCCGTGCCGGGAATCTCTTTCAGGCTGCCGCTGCTCCAATCCACTTCGACCGTATGAAGGCTTTTGACATAACCGTTCTCATCGTGGTCGATTTTCTTGGTGGTCAAGCAATAGTTGCGCGGATCTTGACCGTAAAGCTCGATGGATTCTTCCTGGCCGTAGTCGGTTTTCTGGATCTTGGGCCATTCCGGCCAGGGATTGCTGGCGCCTCGCTTAACCGGGGGCGCCGGCAAGATCTCCAGCTGGATCACGCTGTTGCAGCCGTGCCGGATGGAGGTGCCTACGCAGTCGGTTCCGGTATCGCCGCCGCCGATGACGATCACGTCCTTGCCCTTGGCGGAAATGGCCTTGCCGTCGCTCAGATTGGAATCCAGAAGGCTTTTGGTGTTGGCCGCAAGGAAATCCACGGCAAAGTAGATCCCCTTGCTCAGGCGGCCTTCAGCGCTGAGGTCCCTGGGTTTTTTGGCGCCGATGCAGAGAACCACCGCATCGAATTCATCCTTCAGGCTGGCCGAGGAAATGTCTTTGCCGACTTCCACGGAGGTGCGGAACTGGATGCCTTCGGCTTCCATGACGGCGATCCGTCTCATAATGACGGATTTATCCAGCTTCATGTTGGGGATACCGTACATCAGAAGGCCGCCGGGCCGGTCGTCTTTTTCGAAGACTGTGACGCTGTGGCCGTATTGGTTGAGTATCTCGGCGCAGGCCAGGCCGGAAGGTCCGGCGCCCACCACTGCGACTTTTTTGCCAGTGCGGGTTTTGGGAAGCCGGGGTTTGACCCAGCCTTCCTCAAAAGCCTTTTCGATAATGGTGAACTCATTGGCCTTGGTGGTGACCGCATCATCGTTCAGACCCAAGGTGCAGGAGCCTTCGCAGAGGGCCGGGCAGACTCTGGAGGTGAATTCCGGAAAGGGGCTGGTTTTGATCAGACGATGATAGGCCTTTTCGTCCAGACCCAGATAAAGGAGCTCGTTCCACTCCGGGATAAAGTTGTTCAAGGGGCAGCCGGAGGCGACGCCTCCAAGGAACAGACCCATCTGGCAAAAGGCCGTGCCGCAATCCATACAGCGGGCGCTTTGGTTCCTTTGTTCTTCCAAAGGCATGGCGGTGTGGAACTCCGCCCAGTCTTTGATCCGCTCCGCCACAGGGCGATCGGCTGAAAGCTCCCGGGCGTATTCTAAAAATCCTAGTAATTTAGCCATTGACGATCCCTCCCTTATTTCCCGTTTGCGCGCATCAGGTTGCGTTTGTTGGTTTCAAATGCCTCCGTTAAGGCCTCATCGCCGGTGTAGCCGTCGCTGTAAGCCTTGTCCAAGGCTTCCATCATACGTTTGTAGTCGATGGGCATGACGCGGACAAATTTTGCAAGGGAACGGTCCCAGTCCGCCAGAATCGCCTTGGCCGTATCGCTGCCGGTATAGGACAGGTGGTCTCCGACCATCTGCTTCAGCTCTGCAGCGCCTTTTTCGTCCAGGTTGGTCAATTCGACCATTTCGGTGTTGCACCGGGAGGCAAAGGTTCCGTCCTCATCGTAGACATAGGCGACGCCTCCGGACATGCCGGCTGCGAAGTTGCGGCCGGTTTTGCCCAGAACGGCAACCCGTCCGCCGGTCATGTATTCGCAGCCATGGTCGCCGACGGATTCCACAACCGCTTTGGCGCCGCTGTTGCGGACGCAGAAGCGTTCCCCGGCGGCACCCCGGAAGTAGGCCTCGCCGCTGGTGGCCCCGTACAGCGCCACGTTTCCGATGATAATGTTTTCTTCCGGAACAAAACGCGAGCCCGCTGGCGGCGTGATGATGATGCGCCCGCCGGAGAGACCTTTGCCCACATAGTCGTTGGCATCGCCAGAGATGCTCAGTGTGATCCCTTTCGGAACGAAGGCGCCGAAGCTCTGGCCGCAGGAGCCTTTGAAGCGCAGGCGGATGGTGTTGTCGGGAAGACCGGCAGAACCGTATTTCCGGGTCACCATGCTGCCCAGCAAGGTGCCGGCGGCCCGGTCCGAATTGTGGATCGGCAGGTCGGCCTCCACAGGATGGCCATGCCGGATCGCCGGTTCGCACAGGTTTACCAGGACGCTCATATCCAGGGTCTTTTCCAATCCATGGTCCTGATGGACCGTTTGATGGAGGGGGGCGCCTTCGGGAAGCTCGGGCTTGTACAAAATGGGGGAGAGATCGAGGGCGCTGGCTTTCCAGGAGGCACAGGAGGTATCCTGGTCCAGCAGTTCGGTGCGGCCCACCATTTCATGGATCGTGCGCAAGCCCAGGGAAGCCATGATCTCCCGCAGTTCCTGGGCGACGAAATGCATGAAGTGGATGATGTGCTGTGGTTCCCCGGCGAATTTCTTCCGGAGCTCCGGATTGTTGGTTGCGACGCCCACAGGGCAGTTGTCCAGGTTGCAGGTGCGCATCATCACGCAGCCCAAGGTGACCAGGGGCGCCGTGGCGAATCCGAATTCCTCGGCGCCAAGGAGCGCCGCGATGGCCACGTCCCGGCCGGTCATGAGCTTGCCGTCTGTTTCCAGAACGACCCTGTTTCGCAGGTTGTTGAGCAGCAGGGTCTGATGGGTTTCGGCCAAGCCCACCTCCCAGGGAAGGCCTGCGTGACGCATGCTGGTCCGAGGAGAAGCTCCGGTACCGCCGTCATAGCCGCTGATGAGGATCACATCGGCAAAGCCTTTGGCAACGCCGGCCGCAACGGTGCCGACGCCGGCTTCCGAAACCAGCTTGACGTTGATCCGGGCCTGAGGATTGGCGTTCTTCAGGTCAAAGATCAGTTC
>CALMWJ010000168.1 GCA_937873525.1 uncultured Peptococcaceae bacterium
TCCAGCCCCCATGGAATCGGCCTCTTTTTTGGTCTCTACCACCACCAGATTGGGTCGAACGGCCTGGGGCGGTTTCTGGGCTGCGCCGCGGATCATGCTGTTCAGGCCGTTCATCATCCCTTGGAATTGTTCTCTGCATTGCCGAATGCTTTCTTCGATCTGTTGTTGCTTGACATCGTTGGCAATGCTGCGGGCATGGAATTCACGGGTGATATTCTCCCGGTCTTTTTCAGCGGCACTCTTGAAAAAGGCCTCCGTCCGGGCGATTCTTGCTTCAGCCAGCTCAATAAAACGCGGGGCCATCTCAGGAACCGTCAGGACCTTTTCCAGTGTGCTGATTTCATTTTGCAGCTGGTCCCTCTGCCCGGTCAGTTCGCGGATCCTCTGCTGAAGCGTCTGTTTCATCTGTTCATATTCGGTTTCCATTCGGTCAAGGGCCTGGTTGACCTGGACCGGATCAAGGCCTCTGAACACCATTTTGAATCGGGATCCTTCAGCCATTGTCTCTGCCCTCCATCACGCCGTTAAACCCCTGCGTTAATTTTTCAATTGCGGCACATAGCTGGTCCATGGTTTCCCGGACCCGTTCAAGCTCCTGATTTCGCTTTTGAATGGCTTCCATTTTTTTGGCTTCTTCTTGGCTCAGCCGCTGTTCCGTCTCCAGTCCGGTCAAAACCGACTGGCAGTACATATCGGATAACCGTTTCCGAATCTCCTCCAGCTTCTGCCTCTGGGCCGTTTCCGCGGCGCGCAAAGGGGCTGCCTGCTCATTGAGTCTGGCGATCTCTTCCTCCAGCGTTTCCACGCTGCATTCAAGGTTCAGCTTGCCTGCCCCTTGCATGGATCTGAGCCTGTCGATACAGGATTCCACTTCTGCTTCCGAATAGCCGTACAAGGCCTTAGTAAAGCCCAATGAAAACCCTCCATTCCTCAAATGCCGGATGCGGCGGCGACGCCCTCCTGCGGTGACTTCAAACAGCCTTTTATACTATTGTTATTGTAATTGTTTTTCTTTGCAAGTGTCAACAGAATAGGCTATAATATTTTCTTGTAAGCCTGCCAGAAAGCGCAGACCTGCGAATTTATATTTAGGAGTGAGTTTGTTGGAAAATGTGTTAGATGTATTAAAGGAAAGGGGCTACTTGGAGCAAGCGACCCACGAAGATGAAATTCGTGAATTACTGGGAAAGGAGTCCGTGACCTTTTATATTGGCTTCGATCCAACAGCAGACAGCCTTCATGTCGGACATTTTCTGCAGGTCATGGTCATGATGCATATGCAGCGGGCAGGCCATCGCCCCATCGCCATCATCGGCGGCGGCACGGCTATGGTGGGCGACCCCTCCGGCCGGTCGGACATGCGTCAAATGCTGACCATGGAGCAGATCGACCACAATGCGGCTTCATTCAAAAAACAGCTCTCCCGTTTCATTGACTTCGGCGAAGGCAAAGCCCTGATGGTCAACAATGCCGACTGGCTGTTGAATCTGAATTATATCGAATTCCTGCGTAATGTGGGACGCCATTTCTCCGTCAATCGCATGCTGTCCGCGGAATGCTTCAAATCCCGTATGGCTGCCGAAAGCGGGCTCTCCTTCCTGGAATTCAATTATATGCTCATGCAATCCTATGATTTTCTGGAGCTGTACCGCCGGTACAATTGCAAGCTTCAGTTTGGCGGCAACGACCAATGGTCCAACATCATCAATGGCGTAGACCTGATCCGCCGGGCTGACGGCGGTTCCGCCTACGGCATGACCTTCAAGCTGCTGGTCACCAGCGAAGGCAAAAAAATGGGCAAAACCCAATCCGGCGCCGTATGGCTGGATCCGGCCAAGACCTCTCCCTACGACTTCTACCAATACTGGAGAAACATTGACGATCCGGACGTGGAAAACTGTCTGGCACTGCTGACCTTCCTCCCCATGGATGAGGTTCGCCGCCTTGGGGCGCTCAAGGACCAGGCCATCAACGAAGCCAAGGAAGTGCTTGCCTTCGAAGTGACCAAGCTGGTCCATGGCGAAGCCGAGGCGCTGAAAGCCCGCGAAGCCGCGCAAGCCGTGTTTGCCGGTGCCGGCATCAGCGACAACATGCCCACCACCCTGATCGAGGCCGGTCAGCTGGATGCAGGCATCGACGCTGCCACTCTGCTGGTGGAGACTGGCCTGTGCGCCAGTAAAGGCGAGGCCCGCCGGCTGATCCAGCAAAACGGCGTCACCCTCTGGGATGCCCCGATCCAAAGCTTTGATCAGGTGATTTCATCGAAAGACCTGAAGGACGGCAGCATGATCCTGAAAAAGGGCAAAAAAACTTACCACAAGGTTCAAGCGAAGTAATCGATCCGCCATCTTTGCCGCTCCCAATGGCTGAGATCGCACTGCAAGGAGACGATCATGGCAAAAACCGCACTGGTATTGGCCGGCGGCGCCGCCCGTGGCGCCTATGAGCTTGGCGTTTGGCGCGGTCTGCGTCAGCTGGGCATCCCGATCCATATGGTCACAGGCACCTCCATCGGCGCGGTCAACGGCGCTTTGATTGCCCAGGAGGATTTCGACAGCGCCCAGCAATTCTGGCGCACGTTGGAGTTCAACAAGCTCTTCAAGCTTCGCTCCCATGCGGATGAGTCCCGTCCGAAGCGGATCCGCAGCTCCTACCTGCAGCTGTCTAAAAATTTCATCACCGAAGGCGGCTCCGATGTCCGGCTGCTGCTGGGCAGCCTGAAGCCTTATCTCAACGAAGAAAAGATTCGCCGGTCTCCCGTCGAATTCGGCCTTGTCACGGTCAGTGTGGATGAAAAAAAAGTCTGCGAATATTTCAGGGAAGACATACCCGACGGACGCATGCTGGACTATATTTTCGCCAGCTGTTCGGTGGGTCCCGCCTTCAAGCCTTATGTGATCGACGGAAAACGCTATGTGGACGGCTGTTATTATGACAACCTTCCGGTTTCCATGGCCATTGCCAAGGGGGCTGATCACGTGATTGCCGTCGACCTGGATGCTTTCGGTGTGGTCCGCAGAAAGGACCTGCGGGCCGCCCGCAGCTTGACCTTGATCCGGAGTCATTGGGATTTAGGGCCCTCCTTCTTTTTCGACGGCGCCCAGTTCAAACGCAACGACCAGCTGGGCTATCTGGATGCGCTGAAGGCCTTTCAACATTATGATGGACAAGCCTATGCCTTTGCGGCCGGATCGGCAGATGCCCTAAAAAAGGAATTCCTTTCGGAAAACCGGAAGCTGCCCTTCATGCAATTCTCCGAAAACCGGTTCCTGTTTCTTAAGGACCGCCGGGCCTCCAGACGTCTGCTGCACCATCTGCAGAAACGTCTGATCAATAAAACGGACATCCGTCACCTGCTCCTGGTTTGGGCTGAGAATGCCGGAGAAATTTTCGAGCTCGATCCCCTTCACGTCTATGACCAGGAGGAATTCAACCAACGCCTCCTGGAGCAGTTTGAGGATTCCCCCTCATTGGAGCTTCCCGGCCATACGGAACTCCCTGGCCTGCCCGGTATCCAATCCGCCTTATCCGGCACCGGCGTCTCCGGTTTTGCCGCCCTTCGACTGCAGCTTGCGCTCTACAAAGCCTCCATCAAGGAGATGTTTACAAAAGAGACGTCCCGCCGGGTCGGCCGGCGCAGCGCCACCAAGTATCTCGTTGATGTCTTTCGTGCCCACACCCATGAGGACCGGCTGCCAATGCTCTCCAATCTGGCAGCCTTGATGCCCTCCGAGGTCCTTGGCGCCCTGTACATCCTGTGGCTGCAGGATTATCGGGAAAAGCCTGTCTGATCCAAACCTTAAGTCAAAGACCCATGACCGCCGGTCATGGGTCTCTTGTTATGTTCCTATCAGAGCGGTTATTGGGCCGTCGATTGGATACCTGCCTGGATCCGCGCCTTGACGCGATCCGGCCCCATGATCTGCTGGATCTCCCACAGATCCGGTGAATTGCGGCGGCCGCTTAAAGCCACCCTCAGCACCGCGCTCACATCGCCCACATGGCCCTTGAAGGCCTCCGGATTTTTCTTGTAGTCCTTCGGTTTTGCAGCAAAGCCGTGGTCCATGGCCAATTGGCGGACCTTGTCAAACCAGACCTGGGCATCGTCCCCGGCATCATAACCGGCCAGATAATCCTTCAGGAGGGCTTTGCGGTCCTCCGGAGACACATTGTCGGGATATTCATCTTCCATTCGGAAATATTCATCGAAAAAGAACTGGATGAATTCAAAGATCTGGGCTGCATAGATCAGGTCTTTCCGGGGATTTTCACCGCCGCGGCCGATGGCCAGGATCTTCAGCAGATCATCCCGGCGGGCGTCCATGACCTCCGAAGCCTCCGGCTTATAGGCGCGAGCCCATCCCAGGAGGAAATCACAAACCTCCTCCGCCGTCATGGCGGCCAGAACGTCTTTGCTCACATCAGAGAGTTTGTCCAGGTCAAACAAAGCACCGGAACTGCCCATCTTGTCGGTGGTAAACCGGAAGCCTTCAATGTCAGCGCCCGGATTGGCCAGCCGCCATTCCTCATAATTCGAGTTCAGTACCGTCAGAAGGTATTCCCGGACCGCCGCCGGATGGTAGCCTAAGCCGCGGTAATAATCCAAGCCCAGTTCCGGGTCCTTCCGTTTGGACAATTTCCGCTTCGCGCCATCATCCATCTTCATCAAAACGGTGGTGTGACAAAACACCGGATGCTCCCAGCCAAGGGTTTTGAAAATCTCCACATGGAAAGGCAGGGTGGAAAGCCACTCTTCGCCCCGAAGGATATGAGTGATCCGCATCAGGTGGTCGTCGATCACGTGGGCAAAGTGGTAAGTCGGAATCCCATCCGCTTTGAGAAGCACCACATCCTGATTATTTTCCGGCATAGACAAGGTCCCGCGGATCCCATCCTCGATCGAGAAGTATCGGGCCGGATCGCCCTGGGAGCGCAGCCGGACCACAAAAGGCGCGCCAAGATCCAACCGGTCCCGGATCTCCTGGAGGCTCAGGTCCCGGTGCTTGGCCCATTTGCCATAATAGCCAAAGTTTTCTTTGAGGGCGGCTTGGGCCTCATGGATCTCACTGAGCTCCGCTTCGGTACAAAAGCAGGGATACGCTTGGCCGCGCTGAATCAAAAGCTTGGCAAAGGTCTGGTAGATTTCCGCACGCTGGCGCTGGCGATAAGGTCCGTAACTGCCCTTGTCGCCTTCAACCACGGCGCCTTCGTCGAAATGCACGCCGAAATAATCCAGGGATGAGATAATGGTTTCGACAGCGCCTTCCACCTCGCGCTTATTGTCCGTGTCCTCGATCCTCAGAATAAAGACGCCGCCGCTTTGGTGGGCCAGGCGCTCGTCGGCAAATGCACCGTAAAGATTGCCCAGGTGGATGAATCCGGTGGGGCTGGGGCCCAGCCGAGTGACTTTAGCGCCGGCGGGCAGACTGCGGGGCGGATACATCGCCTCAAATTCCTCGGGGGTTTTGGTGATATGCGGGAACAACAGGTCCGCTAATTTCAGGGTTTCCATCCGGTGTCCTCCTTCATGATCGTCTGACCATATAAAATTAGAATGAAAGCTTCGGCAGCGTTCCATTCTAATCGGTAAAGCATATGGTGACCCGTAGGGGAATCGAACCCCTGAATCCGCCGTGAGAGGGCGGTGTCTTAACCTCTTGACCAACGGGCCGAATCGTCTGTGCGTCCGTTAAAAACTCACACGTCATATTATAGTTTGTCCCGTCGGGTTTGTCTATGCCTAATTCGCAGAATCTCCACCCGGCCGGCCCTATACGGCTTTATTTTACCAGAAAGAAATATCCCAGGACGGTTGCGCCCAGCAGGATCCTGTAGTACCCGAAGGCCTTGAAGTCATGCTTTCGAATATAGGCCAGCAGAAACTTGATGGCAAATAGGGAGACGATAAACGCCGTCAGGGAGCCCACCGCCAGGACGCCCCACTCCAGGCCGGAAAAACCGAAGCCGGCTTTGAGGAGCTTGATCAGGCTGGCTCCGAACATGACCGGAATCGCCAGAAAGAAGGAAAATTCTGAGGCAATGTACCGGGAGGCGCCTAAAAACACCGCACCGAGAATGGTCGCGCCCGAGCGGGACGTTCCGGGGATCAGGGCCAGCACCTGAAAAAAGCCGATCCATAGCGCCGTCCGGTAACTCAGGTCATTAAAACTCCGGATCGATGGCTCCCGGTGCCGGCTTTCCAGCCAGATAAAAAGAATACCGTAAAGAATCAGGGTGGTCGCCACCGTGGTGGGATTGTAGAAAAGGGCATCGATCTTGTCGTCAAACAAAATGCCGATTACGCCGGCCGGCAGCACGGCCACGAGGACCTTCGACCATAAGGCATAGGTATCCCGCTTTTGGAGGCGGCTTTTATTGCGGCTGAAGGGATTCAGCTTTTCGAAGAACAGGACCGCCACCGCAAGGATGGAGCCCAGCTGGATCACAACCAAAAAAGTCTCCACAAACTCCTTTGAGAGATTCAGGGGTGCCAGCTGATCCAGCAGGATCATGTGGCCTGTGCTGCTGATGGGCAGCCATTCGGTGATCCCCTGCACGATTCCGAACAGGACGGCTTTGAGAAATTCCATATTGGCTATAGCCTCCTCATGCGTTTAATAGGTGCTTCTCCGGCTATATATTGTATCATAGTTTATTTTCTGCGGATATATAAACCTTTGCTTTATGGACGACTTAAGTTGCCTTGGACCAGCCATCATGGTATATTGATGTTCGTATCGTATCAAAGCCGGGAGGGTGTCGAATTTGCGAAAAAAAAAGAAGGCCCTCAAGGCCGCGTTTCCCCATACCATCCCTGTCCTGCTGGGCTACCTGTTCATCGGGATCGCGTTTGGCATCCTTTTGCGGGATAAGGGGCTGGGCGCCGGATGGGCAGCGCTGATGAGCACGCTGATCTATGCCGGTTCCATGCAGTTTGTCGCCCTGAATTTTTTTGCCGGCGGCTGGAGTCTGGCCAGCATCGCCCTGATGACGCTGATGGTGAATCTTCGCCACATGTTTTACGGGCTGTCGATGCTGGATGCTTTCAAATCTATGGGCAGGAAGAAGCCTTATATGGTTTTTTCCCTGACGGACGAAACCTTTTCCCTGCTTTGTTCGGCCCAGCCTCCTGAAGGCGTGGACAAGGACAGCTTTCTCTTCTGTATGGCGTTGCTGGACCATGTGTACTGGATTGCAGGCTCGGTTTTGGGCAGCCTGATCGGCAGCCTGATTCCCTTTGACAGCACCGGCATCGATTTTGCCATGACGGCCCTCTTTGTCGTGATTTTTGTTGAGCAATGGAAAGCTATGCGGAATCATCTGCCGGCCTTGGCCGGCGTGGGGGCGGCATTGCTCTGTCTGGGTCTTTTCGGGCCGGACCGCTTTATTCTTCCTACTCTGGTGCTGATTGCAGGGCTTCTGGCCCTTTTCCGCAAATCCATGGCGCAGGAGGCTGACGCATCATGATTCCAAACGCTTCAGGGACTCTTTTCATCATTCTGACCGTGGCCCTGGTCACCCTGGGCACCCGGGCGCTGCCCTTTGTCCTGTTCCCGGCCGGGCGAAAAACACCGGAATGGATCCTATCCTTGGGACGGGCTTTGCCGCCGGCCATGATCGGCATGCTGGTGGTCTATTGTCTGAAGGGCGTCTCTCCCTTGGTTTATCCGTATGGGCTTCCGGAGCTGTTCTCTGTGGCCCTTGTGGTCCTGCTGCAGCTTTGGCGGCACAACACCCTGATCAGCATCTGCGGCGGCACCGCCTGTTACATGCTGCTGATCCAGATGGTCTTCTCCTGATCGGATGGCCTAAAACCAGTTGTTCTTTTTAAAGTATATCAAGCTGCTGACCGTGATTCCAAAACATAGGAGGATCACAAAAGGGTAACCATAATTCCAGCTGAATTCAGGCAGCCGCAGGTTCATGCCGTACCATCCGACAATCAAGGTCAGGGGCATAAAGATGGCCGCAATGACCGTAAACAGCTTCATGATGGAATTCAGGCTGATGTCCACTTCCGCCTGGTAGGCTTCCCGCACCTGGGTCACATAGTCCCTCAGACTCAGTACGCTATGATACAGGCGGTCCAGCCTGTTGTCAAAGATTTTGAAATAGCGCATAAAATTCGGATCGAAGATCTGGTTCTCATTCTCCTGGATCTCGTCCACCACTTCAAAAAGCTGTTCGTAATAATGCTTCAGGATCATCAGCTTTTTGCGCAGGGCGCTGATCTCCTTAACGCAGCTTTTTCGGATCTCATCCATCAGGTCGTCTTCCAGCTCCGAGATCTCCTGCTCGATCTGGTCCAGATACTCGCTGTCTTTTTCAGTCATTTGATCCATAAAATAATACAGAAGCTTGGTAAAGGTCACTTTCTTGGTTGCGTCAGCGGTGAAGCGGTCGATGATTTTGAGGACCGGAAAGGTTTTTTCGGCAACAAACAGCATGATGCCTTTCCTCATAAAAATACTGACCCGATCCGGTGGCGCCGTGACATCCGTGTAGTTGAGGAGGTTAAGGCAAACAAAATCCCAGCCTTCACCGCTTTCAAATTTTACGTATTTGTCATTGCGGACATCCAGAAACAGCTCCCTTTCGTGGGGAATCATAAAGGTTAGGCTATCCAATTCGTCGAAAGTAAAGATTCCAAGATAATTTGTATTGGCTTCCCGGTCGACCTCTTCCGCAGGGATCTCGCGGATCCTGCCCTCTTGAACGGTCCAAATCACAGTCTCACCTCATCTCGTCGATTCCTGCCAGTTCTTGCATACATCCACCCAGCCCAGGCTAGAGCAACAGGTTTCCAGCTCCTCGCAGGTCAATTCGATACAGGAATTGCTGCTTCCGCAGGCCGGAAAAATGGTTATGAAGCGTTTCAGGGAAACATCCAGGAACAGGCTTACCCCCTCCGGCAAGGCAAAGGGACAAACGCCCCCTACGTTGTAGCCCGTCCGCGCAAAGACTTCCTCCGCGGTCAGCATTCTGGGCTTCACACCAAACTGTGCCTTGAATTTTGCATTGTCGACCCTTGCATCCCCGGCTGCCACCACCAGAAGGCAGCCTTCTTCTTTTTTAAAGGTGATGCTCTTGGCGATCCGGGCCGGGGCCACCCCCAGCGCTGCGGCTGCCAGCTGGACGGTGGCGCTGGATACACTGAATTCCTTCACATCCTGGGCCTTGTTCCATTGCTTCAAATAGTCTTTCACGATTTGTACAGACATACTCGGTTCCCGCCTTGTTGAATAAGATATCCGGTTTCCCGGAACGTTGCCGGTGATGATAAAAGCTGGTCTAGGCTTCTTCGCCGCGGCCCTCCCGGTCAGCCGCCAGAATATCCTCCAGCTTCGGCCGATGGATCACTTGGTGCCGGTCCATGGCCGTGGCGATCCGCTTTGGAATTTCAAGAAAACTGATTTTTCCCGCCAGAAAATCACGCACCGCCGCTTCGTTCGCCCCGTTCATCACCGCCGGCATGGTGCCCCCTTCTTTCTGGGCAGCGAAAGCCAGCCCGAGGCAGGGGAAGGCCCGGCGGTCCGGCGCTTCGAAGGTAAGGTTTCCGACCTGCAGCAGATCCAATGGCGCAAAGTTTGAAGGAACGCGTTTGGGCCAGGTCAGAGCAACCTGGATGGGAAGGCGCATGTCCGGGGAACCCAGCTGCGCCATCACGGAGCCATCGACAAATTCCACCAGCGAATGAATGATGCTTTGAGGGTGGACCACCGGCTGAATACGGTCCAGATCGATTCCGAAAAGCCAATAGGCTTCAATCACCTCCAGCCCTTTATTCATCAAGGTCGCACTGTCGATGGTGACCTTCTGCCCCATGTTCCAATTGGGATGCTTCAGCGCCTGTTCCGGTGTGACATGGCAGAGTTGGGCTTTGCTCCAGCCCCGGAAGGGTCCGCCGGAAGCCGTGATCATAATCTTTTTGATGCTTGCATTCACGGTTTTGGCGGCGGTGGCGCGGATGCCTTTGGCGGTCCCTGCGAAGGTGGAGGTTTTGCCGTTTAAGCATTGGAATATGGCAGAATGCTCGCTGTCGACAGGCAGCAGCACAGCACCGTGGGCTTCGGCCATTGCCGTCACCAGGCAGCCGCCGCTCACCAGGGTCTCCTTGTTGGCCAGGGCAATGCGCTTCCCTGCCCGAGCCGCTGCCATGACCGGTTCAAGGCCTGCCATCCCCACCATAGCCGCCACTACCGTCTGAACGGACCCCAACGTGGCCACCAGCTCATAGCCGGAGGGACCGTAAAGAATCTCCGGAAGCTTTCCGCCGGTCTGCTGAAGGATTTTCTTTAATTCTGCGGCTTTCTGGGCATTGGCTGCCACCGCCAGGCACGGCTCATGCTCCTGGATCTGCCGGGCCAGCAGAAGCATGTTGCTGTGCCCTGCCAGCGCCTCGATCTTCAGCCCGAGATGCTTGGCCACATCCAGGGTCTGCACGCCAATGTTTCCGGTCGAACCTAAGATCGTGATCCCATGTGCTTTCATGACTTCTTCTTCCTTTCACCACTTTGCGCATCTTTGATCCAATGCATTCTATGACTGAAGCCGTTCAATCTCAAAAAGCGGTTATCCCCTCTGCAACATCATGGATCCAGCGACCTTGACGCAGCCGGATCATACAAGCAACAAACTTGACGATATCTTCTAACGTAATCAAAGCCACCACCCATTCCACCGGCCAGCGAAGCACGACCGCTCCAAGGAAGGCCATGGGGACGCCAATGAGCCACATGGTCACCAATTCGATTTTCAGGGATGCCGCGGCATCGCCGCCGCCGCGGAAAACCCCGATGATCAGAACCAGTTCGATCTGACGGATAAAATACGTTGCACCAAAAATCCTGAGGATCCTGACGGAGGCCTTCACCGTCTCCGGAGACAGCTTCGTAAATAAGGATAAGAGCATCGGGGCGGACAGGATGATCAAGATCCCTAATCCAAGCCCCAGCAGGCCCGCCAGGATCACGAACCTCCAGGCGGCCTGCCTGGCCTCCTCCTGTTCCCCGGCGCCGATCTTGTGACCGATAATCACTAAAGATGCATTGGCGATGCTGAAGCACAGAACCATGAAAACATTCTGCACGGTGCTGGTCACATTGGCTGCCGCCAAAGCAAGGGTGCCGATCTTGCCGTAAGCAACCATGTACATGACGGCGCCCAACCCCCAGCACAGCTCATTCAGTACCACCGGCGTGATTTTCCGGAATACCTCCCGGATAAAATCCGCCGAAAAACTGAAATAATCCCGTACCGCCCCGCGCAGCAGCAGTTTGGGTCTGAGGCT
>CALMWJ010000169.1 GCA_937873525.1 uncultured Peptococcaceae bacterium
TTTCCTGCCTTTGGCATCCGTTAAATGGCCGTCATCCAGAATTTGCAGCAGCACATTCAGCACATCCGGGTGGGCTTTTTCGATCTCATCCAAAAGAATGACGGAATAGGGATTGCGCCGGACCAGCTCGCTGAGCTGGCCTCCCTCGTCATACCCTACATAGCCCGGCGGGGACCCCGTCATTTTAGAAACCGAATGAGGTTCCATATATTCCGACATATCCAGGCGTATAAAGGACTGCTCTTTCTCGAACATGATGCCTGCCAGTACTTTGCTCAGCTCGGTTTTTCCGACCCCCGTGGGCCCGAGGAACAAGAAGGATCCGATGGGCCGGTTGGGATTCTGGATCCGGACCCCGCCCCGGCGCATGGCTCTGGCAACCGCAGCCACCGCCTCGTCCTGCCCGATGATACGCTTGCCCATCATCGCTTCCAGATTCAGCAGCTTATCGCTTTCAGTTTTGGTCAGGCTTTGGACCGGCACCTTCGTCCATTCGGACACGATGCGGGCGATATCCTCCTTGCCAACGGTCAGCACTTTCTCAGCGCGCTTTTTTTGGGATAGTTCTTTCGCTTTTTCATACTTATCCTGCAACTTGTTTTTTTCTTCTCTGAGCTGCTCGGCCTGCGGGATATCGCCTTCCGCAATCAACCGGTCGATCCTTTGCTCTTCGGCTTCGATTTCAGCCGACAGCTTTTTGAGTTCTTTGGGTATGCTCAGGTTTTCCAGCCGGATGGCTGCCGATGCCTCGTCAAGCAGATCCAAGGCTTTATCCGGCAGCTTGCGGTCACTGATATAACGGTCCGCCAAATAAGCTGCCGCCTCCACGGCTTCCGGCAGGATCTTGACGTTGTGATAGTTCTGGTACCGATCCAGCACCCCATTGAGGATGGTCATGGTCTCTTCGACCGAGGGCTCATCCACGATGATGGGCTGGAAACGTCGCTCCAGCGCCGCGTCCTTCTCGATATACCTTCGGTATTCTTCTAAGGTGGTGGCGCCGATCAGCTGCAGTTCGCCCCGAGCAAGAAAGGGCTTCAGGATATTGGATGCATCGATGGCGCCCTCCGCACCGCCGGCGCCGATGATGGTATGGATCTCATCGAGAAAGAGGAGCACATTGCCTGCTTCCACCACTTCATGGATCACCTTGATGATCCTTTCTTCGAATTCACCCCTATATTTTGTGCCGGCGATCATACTGGCCAGATCGATGGCAACCACACGCTTGTTCAGGATCGGCTCCGGCACGGCGCCTTCCACGATATTGACTGCAAAACCCTCTACGATGGCAGACTTGCCGACCCCCGGCTCACCGATGAGGCAGGGGTTGTTTTTATTCCGCCGGCAGATGATCCGCATCAATTTCTTGATTTCGGTCTCCCTGCCAACGATGGGGTCCAGTTTCCCAGCCCTCGCCAATACCGTGAGATCCCGGCTGTAGCTGTCCAGGGTCTCGGTTCGTTTTGGCGCAAGGCTTTCTGCCAGGCCGGGATTGCTCTGATATCCCGTCCGGCTGGCATTCATCGCCATGATCAGATCGATATACAGCTTGTGCGGCTCAGAGCCCAGAACCTCCATGAGCTTCACGGCAATGTTTTCCTTTTCCTGCAGCAAAGCCATGAGGATATGTTCCGGCCCGGTAGCCTCCGCCTGGAACCACTGGGCTTGCCGATGGCTGGACTCCAAGGTTTTCATGGCCGCGGGAGAATAATCGCACCTCAATGGATAAAGAAACCCTTCATTGGCTGGAACCCATTTCTTGATCATGTCGGAAATCAAGCGGTCATCAATGCCGTTTTCATTGAGAACCTTTGCGGTAATGCCGGTGCGCTCCCTCAATAAGCCCAAAAGGATGTGCTCCAGCCCGAT
>CALMWJ010000170.1 GCA_937873525.1 uncultured Peptococcaceae bacterium
GAACCAATGGAAAGGCCCTATCGGCGTACTGTTTGACAGCATGCGGACAGGGCCTGTTTTAATGAGTGACCTCCTGCTCGATCCCTGGGCAATCCACTTAAAGCTTTGGATCGGAGAGGGTGAATTTCCAAGAACAATTGCATGTCTCATCCGTGATATCCGGAAAACAGCTGAGGGCCTCGCACTCAAACCGGTCGTCGATGGTTTTGGCAAAATCACTGTATTCGATGATGCCTACGGATTTGCAGGGATGAAAGGGCATTCTCTTTCGCTTTCTCGCGTTTTGGACACGGCAGTCCAGTGTGCGGTAGATCAGGGTATTGTCTTCAATGATGATCTCATCGACGTTGATGTTGGCATACATGCGCAGCGACAAGGCTTTTTTCAGGCCGTCGATCCCGGACCGTTCCGGCAAACCAAGGAAGCCTTTGATCCGGTTCGCCTCGATGACCGTGAATTGCCGCCAGGCATTTTCGTCATGCTCGATGGCTTCGTCCATGCCGAACTTCTTCTCGATCGACTGAAACCAGACACCATCCATAGCCAGCCAGTTCTTGGCGTAGATGTCGATCAGTTCTAAAAGCGCTTCTTTACTCAGGCTTTGAATGGCGGCATTGGTCATAAGATCTGCTCCTTCCGATGGATCAGGTTGCTGCTGAATATCAGCGCGGCGGCAGTCCGGGTGATGGGAATATTGGTTTAGTATACCATGGGGCGGTTTTGGTTTCCAGCGTCGGGAAGCGTTTTTCTTTATGATGATGTGCGATTGATATGACTCGTATGCAAGAAAGGATCCCATAATTCATGTTTCACGAAAACGTCAACCATTGTTCACAAAAAGGGGCTATCATATCCCCTGTGATTAAAAAAATTCTTTGTGAACGGAAGGAAGGACCAAGGTATGAAACACATGAAATCGATGGCAGGTTTGACGGCAGCCCTGATGCTTAGCTTTTCACTGGCCGGCTGCGGAACCAGCCCCGACGGTGCCGCGGCAACCAAGGAAGCCACGTCTCAGCCGGCTCAAAGCAGCCAAACCGGGACGGAAACGGCGCAGATGACGGTGAAACAGGAAACGCAGACTCAAGGAACAGCCTCTCAACCTGCTGAAGAAAAGGCTATGGGGATCATGGGTAAAGTCACGGCCATCGATGAAAAAACCATAACCTTGAACCTTGCCCATTCCATGACGCCCCCGGCGGAGAATAAGGGCGATGCGGGAACGGGGCAGGCGCCGGCTCCCGAAGCAAAGCCGGCGGGCGATCCTCAGACACCTCCCGCAGGGGAAAAACAGGCGGAAGGAACCTCCAGGATCATGACCATGGTCCTGACTGGGGAAGAAAAAACTTTTGCATTTTCTGATCAGGTCAAGGTGACCAAGGGCATGGGGGACAAACAGGAAGCCATTGAATGGTCCAAAATCGCTGCAGGCAGCATCGTGACGCTGCAGATCGAACGCAATGCAGACGGGCAGGAGATGGTCATCGCCGTCAGCTTGCTGGGATGATCCGGATGGCGGGACAAAGGCGTGGTTAGTTGAATGATATAGCGGACAAGAGATGAGTTGCCGAATGATCTCGAAGCGGATGGTCATCCTTGCCCGATGAAAGCAGATTAACGGAAGCGAAATCTTCGGATATCAGGACTTCCTGGCTGGACGGCAGCAGAAATGCCGCCGACTGACCAGGGAGTCTTTTTCTTTTTTCCCCGAATCCAAACTTTTTGATTGGCTGGCTCGTCTAAAGGATGTAAGCTTACAAAATGACGTTCTTTAGGAGATGGCCCATGCTGAAGAGATATCTTTTAGAAAATAAGGAAGCTCATTACCGGATGGCATTGAGTTATACGAAAAACAAAGA
>CALMWJ010000171.1 GCA_937873525.1 uncultured Peptococcaceae bacterium
CGCATCACTATTATAGAACGACCAAAACAAATAATCAAGAATATTCAGAAAACAAGCCTTGGAAAAGGGTGGCGCGCAAGGGGCGAGCCATCGGACGAAACGCATGGCGTGGACGAAATACGATTCCTATTATATTGCCTTTATATTCGACGTATTGTATGATGAAGGCAAAGTGAGAGGGAGGGGAGCGTATGCATCGATCCAATGTGTTCCGGAGCAATGACGACCTGCTTTGTTCCCATTGCGGAGAAAGTCTGTTCGAGGACTTTCAAAACGCCACGATCCTGATGGTGACGGACGAGGAGAACAGCATCGTCGCAGTCAAGCCCTGCTGTAAGGAAGCCTGTCTTGCAGAGCTCAAGTCCGAATTCCATGGCGACAATGTGTCCGGTCAAATCCAATTGAGTGATTTCGTCAATCCCTATATTTTCCTGAAACACATATTCTTTGTTTTTGACGGCATGCGGGGAAGACGGCTCTTTGCCAGCAATGAAGCCTTTGAGGACTACAAAAGTCTGGTCAAAAAGTGTTATCCCTTTGTGTCAAGGGACCTGACCGCCGAGGAGCTTCTTTCTCAAGGGCTTTAGGAAGGCGATGCCACCTATCTGGATTTGCCCAATACCACCGGAAAAAGCCGGCCGATGATATTCCCGGCCAAGAGGCAGGCGATGATTGCAAAAAGGGCCGTTGCCAGGGAAAAGGCCAAGGATTGCTGTTCGGACAATGCGTTCAGGAAAGGCAGACGATTGGCCAGCAAGGCGACAAACAAAACCGGGAATTTGTGCATCAATAAGATGGGCATGGTGTTGCGCCCGATGTACTCCAGCGCTTTGATTTCCGGCAGCCATTGTGCGATCCATACATAGCCGGCAAGGGACAGAAGCGTGCTGATATAAAATATGCCAATGTTTCCATAGGTCGCCGTCATGACCGACACAATGATATTTTTTGATGCCAGCCATCCGCCCGCCGTCAAGCAGGCGAGCCCTGCCGGGATCATATAGATCTTGCGGTCGAGGTTTTCCAAAAGGCGGTACGCCCGGGACCAATACCCCAGCATGAAAAAGACCAGCATTCCGCAAGCTGAATAGATACCATAGGGCAACACCCTGAGGCGCGCTGCCTGGGGGAAGCCCATGCTGGCCAGCAATCCGAAGAATCCCAGCAGCACGACGACCGTGATGGCCCATCCGGGCTGACCGGTCTTTTTTTTGAGGAATAAGACGAAATAGGCCAGAATGCCCGTAGAGAAGAGACATGGCAAAAACCACAAGGGACGATTGACGATCAAGGAGCCGTCGATCTCCGTAGCATAGAGGATCCCGATAACCAGCCGGAGCTGTTCAGGCTGCCCGGACCCGACGGACGGGAGCATGCCCGGGAAAATGCCCGCCATGGCGACGAAAATCAGGAAGCTGATCAGCATAAAACAGTAATAGGGAATCATGATCCGCAGGAACCTTTTTTTCATAAATGGCCAGAACGAAGCCTCTTTGATTCTGAAACTATAGCCAGACAAAACCATGAAGAGCTGAATGACGAAAGACCCAAGGTAAAGAAACAATCCCCGGGGGATCGCTGCGTGGGCAAGAACGATCAGAAATATGGAATATCCTTTGAGGAGGTCGATCCAATGGATCCGCGGACGATCGATGGACATCTATGATCAATCCCTCTCTAAGATGATCGAAACAGGTCATGCTGTAATTAAATCATACCATGGCTCGGACATTTGACAAGTCCAGCCATTATGATTTGTTGCCTAAGGGCGGTTGCCTTTCAATCACTGGATGATGTGCACATTTCACTAACCTATGAAGGGTGCTTGATATAATATGAAATCCATTCAGATAACGCAGATTCAATTCCAAAAGAGCAGGAAACAAAAATGAATCCAACCAATCACGTGAACCGTGTTCAGAAGGAAAATAAACTGGGCGTCATGCCGATCCCCAAATTATTGATAACCATGTCATTGCCGCTCATCCTATCGATGCTTGTCCAGGCATTCTACAATGTGGTGGACAGCATTTTTGTTGCCCGGATGGGGGAAGACGCCTTGGCGGCTGTTTCCTTGGCTTTCCCCATCCAACAGCTGATGATCGCGGTTTCATCGGGCACCGCGGTGGGGGTCAATGCCATATTATCGAGGAGCTTAGGCGAAAAGGACGCAGAGAGGGCCCATCAGGTATCAAACAACGGACTGTTTCTTGCCTTCTTCAGCGCGCTCCTTTTCGTCGTTTTTGGATTATTTTTTGCAGGCCGTTTTATGGAGATGCAGACAAGCCAGCGGCAAATTGTCGCTTTCGGTCAGGACTATCTGCGGATTTGCTGTGTTTTTTCCTTTGGCGCTTTTGGGCAGGTGACCTTGGAACGGCTGCTTCAGTCCACAGGAAAAACCTTCTATACCATGATCACACAAATGCTGGGAGCTATGATCAATATTGTCCTGGACCCTATCTTGATCTTCGGTTTGTTCGGGTTTCCGGCGATGGGCGTGGCGGGCGCTGCGATCGCCACGGTGTTCGGGCAGATCTGCGCCATGGGACTGGCATTCTATTTCAACGCAACAAAAAACCACGAAATCAAGCTGGTTTGGAAGGGGTTTTCACCGAATGGGAAGATCATCAAGGCGATCTATTGGATCGGAATCCCATCCATCCTGATGATGTCGATATCGTCGGTTACGACCTTTGGCATCAATAAGATATTGCTGGCCTTCTCATCCACCGCTGCGGCGGTTTTCGGACTGTATTTTAAATTACAAAGCTTTGTCCTCATGCCCACCGTCGGTTTGGGCAGCGGAATGATTCCTATCGTCGCCTATAATCTCGGCGCAAGGAATAAGGAAAGGATCATGGAAGCCATCAAAATCAGCATGGCCTATGCTGCCGGCATCATGTTCATCGGCTTTGCGGTTTGCCAGCTGTTCCCTGAATGGCTGATGGGGATTTTCGATGCCTCGGATGAGATGCTGCGCTTCGGGGTCCCGGCCATAAAAATCATCAGCATCCACTTTTTGTTTGCGGGCTTCTGCATCGTCAGCATTTCAATATTCAACGCGATGGGATACAGCATTTTAAGCCTGCTGTTGTCGATTTCGAGACAAATTGTAATTATTTTGCCGGCGGCTTACTTATTGTCGAAGCTTGGCGATGTGAATAAAATTTGGTGGGCTTACCCCATTGCGGAGGTAGGATCACTGACGATGAGCGTTTTGTTTCTGAAATACCTGTTAAAAAAGGAAATCCATCCGATCCCTTCAGAAAAGGAAAGGTCTCAGAAACCGGGCGTAAAATACTGGCCGGCCGAGCATGAGGCCTTGAATGATGGGTATAATCGCTGACGCAGCGCAACCCCCATATTGACAGCTATCGATATGGGGGTTAAAATAAGACTGGACATCGATAAAAATCGATATCGTGGATCGCGATGAAGGTGTTCGATCAATACGCGTTTTACCCTGTCCAATCCAACGAATCCGGAGATGATGATTGTATGTTCTTTTTTACCTGGATCAACCGGCAGATCCTGAAAATGGACTGGCTATCCAATTTGGTCAAAATGCTGGTGGAAAATGTGTTCGGACTGAGCGTCCAGGAACGGCTCGGCGGCAGCATCCATTTTTTTATTTACGATGTGGTAAAAATATTCATCCTGCTGTCCGTGCTGATTTTCACAATTTCATATGTCCAAAGCTTCTTTCCGCCGGAAAGGACCCGCAGCATCCTTGGCCGATATCGCGGGCTGACGGCCAATCTCCTGGCGGCGCTTCTGGGAACGGTCACACCTTTCTGTTCCTGTTCTTCCATTCCGTTGTTCATCGGCTTTACCAATGCCGGTCTTCCGATCGGCGTGACTTTTTCTTTTCTGATCTCCTCGCCCCTGGTGGATTTGGCCTCCGTCCTTCTTCTCGCCAGTGTGTTCAACTGGCGGATCGCCATCGCCTATGTGATTGTGGGCTTGATCCTGGCCGTGATCGGCGGAACGCTCATCAGCAAGGCCAAAATGGAGGGGTATGTGGAGCCTTTTGTATTCAGCGGCAATCTGATGGCCGTTCCCCAGGCGGAGCTGACGGTCAAGGACCGGCTTGATTTTTCGAAAGAACAGGTCATCCAAATCATTCGAAAGGTCTGGCTGTATGTTTTGATTGGCGTCGGCATCGGAGCCGCGATCCATAATTGGGTGCCGGAACCTATGATTGCCTTAGTGCTGGGCAGGGATAAATGGTATTCGGTTCTTTTGGCCACCTTGGTGGGGGTTCCGATGTATGCGGATATTTTCGGCACGTTGCCCATTGCGGAGGCTTTGGTTCTTAAAGGGGTGGGGCTTGGCACCGCGCTTTCGCTGATGATGGCCGTGACGGCGCTTTCCCTTCCTTCCATGATCATGCTGAAAAAGGTCATCAAGATTCAATTGCTGACGGTATTCGTTGGAATTGTAACCCTGGGGATCCTGATCATCGGGTATACCTTCAATGCGTTTGGGACCCTGTTATTATAAAAAAATTTAGAGGAGCGATGAAGGATGATTATTAAGGTTCTAGGTTCAGGCTGTAAGAATTGTGTGACGCTTAAGGAGAACACGGAAGCCGCCTTGAAAACGCTGGGTATCGAGGCGGAAATCGTCAAGGTGGAGGATTTCAAAGACATCATGGCCTACGGCGTGATGCAGACGCCTGCGCTGGTCATCGATGAAAAGGTGGTTTCCTTCGGCAAGGTCCTGAAGCCGAAAGAGATCGCCGGCATTCTTGAAAAGGTGAGGTGAGTCCATTGAACGATCAACAAACCGCATGCTGTTCCTGCGGCAGCAGCTGCTGCGGTCCGGCGCCTTCGAAACGGCAAATCGTTATTGACTTCCTGTATCTTGACTTAAGCGTCTGCGAACGCTGTCAAGGCACAGAAAACAATCTGGAGGAAGCGGTCATGGAGGTAGCGGGCGTCCTGGAGTCGGCTGGTTTTGATATTATCCTGAATAAAATCAATGTAACCAGCAAAGAACTAGCCATTCAGCACAAATTTCTCAGTTCCCCAACCATTCGAGTCAATGGAAAGGATATCTCCATGGAATTCAAGGAATCCGCCTGCCGGGAATGCGGCGATTTATGCGGCGACGAGGTGGAATGCAGGGTCTGGATCTATGAAGGACAGGAATACAATGAGCCGCCAAAGGCCTTGATCATCAACGCCATTCTGAAGGAAGTCTACGGAGGCGCTTCGGCAGAGGCGGCACCATCCGTGCCCTATGTGCTTCCGAAAAACCTTGAAGTGTTCTTTGCAGGGCGTAAAGAAC
>CALMWJ010000172.1 GCA_937873525.1 uncultured Peptococcaceae bacterium
CGGGCGCCGCAGAGAAAAGCAGCGGGGGGACGGGGACTTTTTGCGAGCGACGCAAAAAGTCCCCGTCCCCCAAAAAGGAGGAATAACCATGGTCCAGCTGTTTGTGAACGGGCAAAAGGTATCGGCGCCGGAGGGACAAACCCTATTGACGTTTTTAAGGGAAACCCTTAGCCTGACATCGGTCAAAAACGGGTGTTCCCAAGGGGCTTGCGGCGCCTGCATGGTGCTGGTGGAGGGGCAGGCCATAAAAGCCTGCGTTTTGCGGACGGACCGACTGGAAGGAAAGCACGTCGTGACGGCGGAAGGCCTTTCCGATCTGGAGAAGGCCGTGTTTTCCTATGCCTTTTCTGAAGCCGGCGCCGTGCAGTGCGGCTTTTGCACTCCGGGCATGGTGATCAGCGCCAAAGCTCTTCTGGACCGCAAACCCGATCCGGAAGAACATGAAATAAGGGAAGCCATCAAAAACAACGTTTGCCGCTGCACGGGGTATCAAAAGATCGTTGAAGCCATCCGTATGGCCGCCTCTTTGCTGCGTGACAAGGTCTGGCCGCCTGAAGCCGATCCTTGCAGAGGCTTGACCGGTGAAAGGATCCCCCGGCTTGATGCGGCAGCCAAAGTTTTAGGGACGGCGGATTATGCGGATGACCTTGCCTTTGAAGGCATGCTTTTCGGCGGTGCGGTGCGCAGCATGACCTATCCGCGGGCTCGGGTCAAAGGGATCGATCTGGAGGCTGTCAGAGCCCTGCCCGGCGTCCAAGCCGCCCTGACCGCGGCGGATATTCCCGGACAGCAGAAAATCGGCCATCTGAAAAAAGACTGGGATGTGCTCATTCCGGTTGGCGGCATCACCCACTGCCTTGGGGACCCTGTGGCCTTGGTGGCAGCCGAAAGCCGGGAAATCCTTGAGAGCGCCTTGCGGCTGGCTGTCGTTGAATACGAGCCGCTGCCGGCTGTGGAGACCCCTGCCCAGGCGCTGGCTCCTGGCGCCCCCCCGCTCCACGAGGAAGGAAACATCCTTTCAGAGGTGCGGCTGGTACGGGGGCATGCGGAGGAGAAGATCAGAAATTCAAAATATGTGGTCACCGAGCATTACAGCACACCGTTCACCGACCATGCTTTTCTGGAACCCGAAACCTCCGTTGCTCTGCCAGACCCGGAAATCCAGGATGGAATCAGGATCTATTCGGCAGACCAGGGGGTCTATCAAACTCGCAAAGAATGCGCTGAAATGCTGGGCGTGCCTCCTGAAAAGGTGCGGGTGGTCAGCAAGATGGTGGGCGGCGGCTTTGGCGGCAAAGAGGATATGAGCGTGCAGCATCATGCAGCCTTGCTGGCTTACCATACACGCCGTCCGGTGAAAGTTTCCTTTTCCCGGGACGAAAGCCTCCTGATCCACCCCAAACGGCATGCCATGGAAATGGATTTCACCACCGCCTGCGACGAAAATGGCTATCTGACGGCCATTCAAGCGGTTTTGATCGCCGACACCGGCGCCTATGCTTCCTTGGGCGGTCCGGTTCTGCAGCGGGCCTGTACCCACGCTGCCGGCCCTTATAATTACCAGGATGTGGATATCTATGGTGCGGCGGTTTACACCAACAATCCGCCAGCCGGCGCCTTCCGGGGGTTCGGCGTGACGCAAAGCTGTTTTGCCATGGAATGCAACCTGAACCGCCTGGCGTCCATGGTCGGGATCACGCCCTGGGAGATCCGCTACCGAAATGCCATCCGTCCGGGACAGGTGCTGCCCAATGGACAGATCGCCGATGAAACGACAGCTTTGGCGGAAACCCTGGAGGCAGTGAAAGAGGCTTTTGATCGGAATCCGAACGCAGGGATTGCCTGTGCCATGAAGAACAGCGGGCTTGGCGTCGGCGTGCCGGATACCGGACGCTGCCGGCTGCGGGTTCAGGATGGCAAGGTCCATATCTATTCCAGCGCCTCCTGCATGGGGCAGGGCGTGGGAACAGTTCTTGCCCAAATCGTCTGCCAAGCCGCGGGGGTGGCCTTGAAATGGGTCGTCCATGAAGCCCCGGACACCTATCTGGCGCCGGATGCCGGCAATTCCACCGCCTCCCGGCAGACTCTGTTTACCGGTGAAGCGACGCGGCGGGCCGCAGTCGCCTTAAGGGAAGCTTTGGAAAACGTGCTCGATATCAAATCCGGAGAGGGTGACGGCGCTTCTCTGAAGGACGAACAGGCCGCGACCAGGCTGTTCATGCTCGATGGCAAGTCGTTTTTTGGCGAATACACCGGTGTAACGGATCCCATGGGGTCCGATAAACTCAATCCTGTCAGCCACATTGCGTACAGCTATGCCACCCATCTGGTCGAACTGGATGAAAACGGACGGCTGAAAAAGGTTCTGGCGGCCCATGATGTGGGACGGGCCATCAATCCGAAGAATGTGGAGGCTCAGATCGACGGCGGTGTGGCCATGAGCCTGGGCTATGCCCTCACCGAGGATTTTCCTCTGGAGCATTGCCGCCCTATGGCAAAATTCGGTCAGTTGGGCTTGCTCCGATCGGTGGACGTGCCGGAAATCGAGACGCGGCTGGTGAGCCGGAGCCAAGGCGAGCTGGCTTTCGGCGCCAAAGGGATCGGCGAGATCAGTGCCATTCCCACCGCCCCGGCGGTGCAGCTGGCGTATTTCAATCGGGATGGCCGGTTCCGGACCCGATTGCCCTTGGAAGACACGTTCTACAAAAAAAGAAAAAACCCCATTGAATCGATATGATATATGGTAATATAAATAATTAGGAAGCAATAAAGAAAGGGGGGTCAACCATCCATGAAATCAGCGGTTGTTTATTATTCCTGGACTGGCAAAACCGAAGCGGCGGCCAAAATCTTGCAGGAGCTGACCGGCAGTGACCTGTTCAAGCTGGAGGAAGCCAAGCCTCGAAAATCATCAACGCCGGGCTTTTTGGGAGCTTGTTTTTCCGCGCTGATGGGAGGAAAAAGCAGACTGAAGCCGCTTGCGGCAGACTTGAAGGCCTACGACACGATTTTTTTGGGCACGCCGGTTTGGGCGGGGCACAGCGTTCCGGCCATCAATGCATGGATCAGCGATTCAGAGCTGAAAGGCAAAAAAATTTATCTGTTCGTGACGCAAGGAGACAAGAAGGTTCCTCAGGCCGTCTTTGATTCATTGAAGCTGAGGACTGAAGCCCATGGCGGCAAGGTCATGGACAGCACCTTTATCCAGACGGTCATGAAGGAACCTCTGGACGGGGAAAAGGCCCGGCCTGTTCTAGCCGATTGGGTCCGGAGCCTGGAAGGTTAGGCTGGATGCGCCCGGAAGCCAGACCATATTTAAATTAAGGTTATCCTGGTAAACCATCTGAATAAAAGCAAGCAGCACAGAGACAGCAAATCCCATGGTTGTGTAAACCATGGGATTTTGTGTAAGGATGCTCCGAACGGCGCTGTCTGCCCTGTGGGGACCCACCCATTTAAAAGGGGACGCCCCGGGCCTTGAAGGCCTGCAAAAGCAAGCCCATATCCGGCTCGATGCAGATGGGCGCGCCGGCGGCGCGGATGGCGGCGGCAATATCTTTTAAGCCGTTGCCGGTGACAAGGCTGACCACCGAGGCTGAAGCGGGAATCAACTTGAGTTGCAGGGCTTTGATCACACCAGCGGTGCCTGTGACGCCGGCCGGTTCTCCGAAAACGCCGCAGGTTTTACCCAGCACCTGCATGGCGGACAGAATCTCACCGTCGCTCACATTGACGGCGATGCCGTCCGATTCCCGGATTGCTCGAAGGGCTTTGTGGAAATTCCGGGGAACACCCACGGCGATGCTGTCGGCGATGGTGTTTTCTTCCATGGGAACCAAGGTCGAGGAGCCCTCTGAAAATGCCTTGTTAATGGGGCAGCAGCCTTCCGCCTGGACGCTGATCAAGCGGGGCAGCTTGTGGATCAGGCCTGTCTCATAGAGGTCCTTGAAGCCTTTCCAGACCCCGGCGATGGTGCAGCCGTCCCCTACCGAAACGGCGACGTAGTCCGGGATCTGCCAGTTCAGCTGTTCGGCGATCTCGAAGGATACGGTTTTTTTACCTTCCATCAAATAGGGATTGATGGCGGCATTGCGGTTGTACCAGCCCCATCGCTGAATGGCTTCTGCGGAAAGCCGGAAGGTGTCTTCGTAGGAGCCTTTGACGGAGACCACCTGGGCGCCGAACATCAGGAGTTGGGCAACCTTGCCCTTCGGAGCCCGTTCCGGGACAAAAATATAGGTTTTAAATCCCCGGGCGGCAGCGTTGCCAGCCAGGGAAGAGGCGGCGTTTCCTGTGGAGGAGCAGGCGATGGTATCTGCTCCTGCCTCGGCGGCTTTGACCACGGCCATGGCCGAAGGCCGGTCCTTCAGGCTTGCGGTGGGGTTGATGCCGTCGTCCTTGATATACAAAGCGGCAAGGCCCAGATGGTCTGCCAGACGGACCGCTTTATATAAAGGCGAGCCGCCGACCCGCAAGCCCGAGGGATCGCTTTCTTTTGCAATGGGCAGGAATTCCCGGTAACGCCACATGGAAGGATCGCGGCGATTCTCAAGGATCGCACGGGAAATGCTGCAGCGGATGGACGCATAATCATAGACAACCTCCAGCAGGCCGCCGCATTGGCTGCAAGTGCAGGTGTCTGGCCTGGGTGCGTGTTCCGCACCGCAGCGGATGCAGGTGAGGGATTGGACATGCTTCATGAAACCGTCTCCTTTTCGGCCGTTCATGGCATTCGCCTGGGATCACAGAGCTTTCAGCAAACCGGTCTTTTGGTTGAAATCGTTGATCAAAGCGTCGATGGCGGCCACCTGGCGATGGACCGCGCTCCAGGTGCCTGTCTCATCATACCAAAGGGCGTTCAGATCCTCCATGGTTTTTCCTTGCTGTTCGACCCAGGTGTAGTATTTCAGATTGTGGATCCGTTTGCGGCCGGTGTAGGTCAGCTCCTCCATGCTGTCGGTCCTCAGGCCCAGCAGATGGCGGTTGAAATCCACCGCAGCCTTCGCGGCGCCGTAAGCGCCTTCCGCTTCCGCCAGCTCGGAGATCCTGGAACCATACATATCGGCGGAATCGGTCAGCACCGTGGCAATAACGTCATCGGCGGTCAGTTCATAGTATTTGGCCATTTTGATGGCGCAAAGCACATTGGCAATGCCGGAGATTCCCATATAGCCCAGCGCATCCGCCAGGCCCCGGCTGAGGCCCGCTTCCCGGACCAGGTATTCCCGGCCCGAGGGCTCATTGAACAGGCGGAGCAGGTGCTGGCTGTCGTCATCATCGATGGCAATGACCATGTCCGTATTTCTGATATTATGGATCCAAGGGACATGCTTGTCGCCGATGCCTTCGATACGGTGATCGCCAAAGCCGTTGTTCAGCAGCGTAGGGCATTGAAGGGCTTCCCCGACCGCCAGTTTCATCTGAGGATACTTCTCTTTGAGATAGTCTCCGCTGCCGAGGGTGCCGGCGGAGCCGGAGGTAAAGCAGGCGCCGGCCAGTCGTTTGCGGTTGCCGGGCAAGCCTTCGAAGGCTTCCGCGATTGCCCGTCCGGTCACTTCATAATGCCAAAGGTGATTGCCCATTTCTTCGAATTGATTGAAGATCATGACATCGGACCGGGTCTTGCGAAGCTCCCAGGTTTTGTCGAAGATTTCTTTTACGTTGCTTTCGCAGCCAGGGGTGGCGATCACTTCTCCCGCGATGCTTCGGAGCCATTCGAAACGCTCACGGCTCATGCCGGCGGGCAGGATCGCCACGGAACTGCAAGCCAGAAGCTTGGAATTGAAGGCGCCGCCCCGGCAGTAATTCCCGGTGGAGGGCCAGACCGCTTTATGAAAGGAAGCATCGAACTGGCCGGTCACCAGCCGGGGAACCAGACATCCGAAAGAGGCCCCGACTTTGTGGCAGCCGGTTGGAAACCATTTGCCTACAAGACAGAGGATCCGAGCCTCCACGCCGGTCAACGCCTTGGGCAATTCGATGGAATTGGGGCCGCCAAAGAGGCCGCCAGAGGCTTTAGGTTCGTTTTTCCAGGTGATCCGAAAAAGATTCAGGGGATCGATATCCCATAAGCCCACCGTTTTCAGTTTTTCTTGGATCGCCTCCGGGATACGGTCCGGATCGGTCATTTGCGCGTAGGTGGGGATAATGACCCCATGTTGCCGCGCCTGTCGGATATTGTTTTCCAAGCCTTGCGGATGGATGGCCAGATCGATCATGACGTTCAGCCTTCTTTCTGAATTGTCTGGATTTAATGAGATTATATCAAATATCCGATAAAAAACAAAGGCGGGGGCGCGGCGGCGTTGCAAATGATATCATATCGTGCTGCAGAAAAGAGGGCTGATACAAAAAGGATGAAACAAAAGGTTGAAATTTATCTGTAAAACGACTAAAATAGTAAGGTCAAAGAACTTTATTTTATAGATTTTTTATTTATGTG
>CALMWJ010000173.1 GCA_937873525.1 uncultured Peptococcaceae bacterium
AAGACCGTTTGAATTGCTTTTTCATCATTCTCACCATCTCATTTTCCATAGAATCTTGGAAGCATCATTATGAAAACTTTCCAATATGTTATCATTATTAGTTTAAATCATCCGCCATCCTTTGTCAATGAGACGGATCAGCTCCAGAGCACTGTTGAAGGTCTGGCGGGGCGAACCGTCCAACCAGTCCAGCCACCCCTGCCAAGTGCTGTTCTGCCGGGCGCTCACATTCACCCAAAAGGTGGCTGCCTCGCCCTTCATGCGGTCCACCAGCTCCGCCGTCATGAAATCAAGCTCTGGCTCCGGCGCATCCAACGTTCCCCGCCTTGCCGCCGGGGCGGCCTTTTCCTCGCTGAAGGTACGGGACCTTTGAAAGGCCTTGGGGAAATTCCTGCGGTCAAAGATCTCATCCAGCTGCATGAGAAGATCCGCAATATCGCAAAATATCACCGGCTCCGACAGGCTTTGGCTGTACACCCGACCGGCTGTTTTTTCCGAATCCATCCGGTCCGCGCAAACCTTGAACGGAGACATCATGAATCTGGTTTTGGGGTCTGCCATGGCTGCCGCCTCCCATCCGGTTTTCATTCCGCTTCTCAACTGACAATTCTTCCAATATCATAGACACATTTCCACACATCAGGTTCCGTCGTTGGACAAGAATTCAAAATTCCCGGACCAAGGCACAATCACATCCAGCGCCCCCCGCACAATGATGCGATGGTCGGAGATGCCGATGGGCGTGCAGGAGGTGAGAGTCAGGCAACTGAAGCCCTGGCTGTAAATGGGGCCCCAGTCGTCAGCCTCCACCACAAAGGTGTCCAGATATTTGTACCGGTATATGCGTTCCGCATCCTGCAGATAAAGGTAATCCCCCTCGCCCAGAGTATCAATATAGTAGAAGATCGCGTCGTCGGTAACCCTGCCGTTGACCCGCCCGTTGCGATGGCCCGCGATGCTGACGTTGCGGTTGCCTTCCCCGGGCAGCTGGGCATAGTCATAGAGGCAGGCCCCCTTGTTCAGGGTCGCCGCGTCCGTGCCGTCCCAGACGGGTCCGTTGATCTCCAGCTTAGGAATGATCAGCCGCAAATCCCCGTCTTTGTACTTCTGCCGCTCCACGGTGATAAAAAGCTTATCGTAGGGCAGATCTTCCCCGGCTTCTGTCCCGCTCTCCGGCTCCGCCACCTGGGAAGGTTCCGGCGCCATTTCCGGGATGGGCGGAATTTCGCCCTCTGTCATATCGGAAACGACATACTCATAAAACACTTGATCCAAACGTTCAAAGAAGGGTCTGGCCCAGCCCTGCCGGTAGGCGAAGTACAGTCCTGCCGCCGTCAATAGGGCCAGGATCACCAAGGCTAGCAGAGCATCCAGGAGAATCGTCAGACAGCCCCGCCGCGTTCTTTTTGCCAAATGCTTCATGGGCGCCTCCGAATCTTACGGTTTCATATGGTTAATATCCATCAATTGAATCGGTTTGAATTTGTAGTGAAGCGTCAGCAGCATCTTCCGGTTCTGCTTGTAAAACGCATTCATGATCCGTTCCATGACCATCAGGCTGTCCTCATAATTGGCATTGGGCAGCATGATCAGGAACTGGGCACCGCTGTATTGGGAAATCACATCTCCCTTGCGCAGGCTAGCCTTCAAGGTGAAGAGCAGCTGGCTCATGGCTTTATTCAATACGTCAAGGGGCGGCACCGCACCCTTGCTGTCGGTTAAAGTGAGCAGTCCGATGTGGGCACAGGAGCCCTGCCGGGCCGCACGGCGGACTTCCAGATTATAGGCCTCCTTGAAAAAGCCAAAATCGCAGACAAAGGCCCCGGGCTGGGCGTCTTCCTTCAAACTTTCCTGAATCACGACCAGATCTGTTTCCAGACTCTTCCGTTCCTTCATGATTTCCAGGTATGCCGCCCGCAGCTCCTTGGAGGGCGATATCCCCAGGTTGCGGTAGAGCATGTCCGTGGCAGTTTCATAATGGCTGAGGGCCGCGCTGTTCTTGCCCTGCCCCACAAGGGCTTTGATCATCAAGGTGTGAAGCTGCTCGTCATAGGGATCGAT
>CALMWJ010000174.1 GCA_937873525.1 uncultured Peptococcaceae bacterium
GAGGCGCAATGCATCGAGCTCCTCGGGGAGTATGACCGTTATGACGATGCCGCCAAAGCGATGGAGGATTACATGGTCTCCGGAGACCAGTATTTCTGCATCACGGAAGAGCATATCCTGGACAGCGGAGAAAAAAAATTCTACGGAAGCTGGAACCACGACGGGATCCGTTTCCGCGTATAAATCAGGACCACATGGCCTGAATGGTCAGGAACCTGCCCGGAATTCAGTCATGTTTCCGGGCAGGTTCCTGTAAGAACCGGACTTGCCGGTCTCTCCGGGAGACCGCTTTTGAAAGCGTCCTTCCGCAGTCCTGCGGGCCGATGCGTCTACCCTTTGACCACGAAGGAAATCTTGGCATTGAGGCGGTATTTGGCAATTTCATTCGCATCCACAACCGCCGACAAATTCTCAATGTTGATATGTTTGATCTGGTCGACGGTTTTAGAGGCTTCCTTAATGGCGTTCTTTGCGGCATCTTCCCAGCTCACATCGGATTCGGCAATGATTTCGATGACTTTTACGATTGACATGTCCATCCTTCCTTTCTCTCGGTCGATTTCCGGGCAGAGGCCGAATGGCCTCTTTGCGCCTTTTGTTTTCGCAATTTTCTGATATCATTATAGCATGAATCCCGCCATGCAACCATGTTTTTCCTTTTTGTGAATCATTTTATACATGCCGCCGGCAAATCCGCCCAGGACGTCCCGCTTTATAGGACGTCCTGGGGGATCGTTTCCAATTCCGCCTCCAACAGCTGCGGGTTTTTCAGGTATTTGTGGACAAGCTTCAACGAGTTTGAGAAATAGAGGCCGTCACAGATTCGTTCATCCAGAACGCAGCCGATCTCACAGCAATTTCTCACGGTGACGGAACCGTTCTCGGCATAGGGGATCCTTTTATTTTTACCCAGGGCGATGAAAATTCCGGTGGTTCCGAAATCGTAAAGATGGTGGTAGATCGAATCCAGGTTGATGGACTTCAGATAGGTGAAGAACAGGGAGGTATGGAACGGGCTGGCTTCGATGACCGCTCCTGGCAGAAGGTTGTGCCGGTCCATCCATTTCAGGATCCCCACCAGCAGGCTCACCAGAACGTGAGGCAAGGACATGATGCCGGCAGCCAGCTTGTCTGTGGCATTGGCGCTTCCTTGGGTGATGCTGGCGGCGATGGTCCGGTTGACGATATCGCACACCTGGGAAAGATTTTCATGTCCTGTGAACGCAAATTTCACGGTGGTTTCTTCGCCTTCGTCATGGAGAGATCGCTTGATGGCCATGGAGATCCGGATGTCTTTTCTCGCATAAAGCTGCTGATTCATTACAAAGCGGTTCAGCTGAGGCCGTTGAGCCAGCAGACGGACCAGGACCGCGATAAAAAGATGCATATAGCTGATTTCCAATCCCTGGGCCTGCTTTTCCTTGACGAAGGCGTCGATGGTGTCGGTGGGGATCACCAATTTGCTGAAAATCTGGGCATCGCTGCGGCGGGTCATCACATAAGGGATGATTTTCACAAAGGGGCTGATCGTCTTCAATTTTCTCCCATCACATCGATGCATCGTTGTCCTCCTGTTCTGAGTCGGGATGTAGCCGCTCCTGCTCCTGCCGGTGATACGCCTCGATGATGCGGCGGGCCAGTTCAGTCTTCCTCATGCCGCTGGACATACTCCTTTGCTGGAGAAATCTATGGGCTTCCTGTTCGCTGATCCGTTCCCTGTCCATCATCATCGCCTTGGCCCGGTCGATCAGCGCATCGTCTTCCGGACCGCGTTGGAGGACCGTTTCCCGGAAACGCCGCGCCTCCTCTTCTTTCAGAGTGGCTACCGCGGTGATCAGCTGGCTTCGGGCGACCGGTGGCGATAGTTTGATGATGTCTTCCGGACCGAAATATTCCAGCTGGGCCGGCGAGGCAATGATCAGCAGGAGCGCCCGGCCTTTCAGCTCATTGGCCAGGTCCTGGGGCGTCATATCCGACAATTTCGAACCGCAGATCACAATGCCGCTGCCCATATTGAGGATTTCCCGAATGGTCTCAGCGCCGCTTTTGCAGCAGTGCCGGACCTGGATGCCTGCCGACTGCAGGATCTGACTGATCTGCCGGCAATGGCGGTCGTTGATCAACGAAACCACGATCCTGTCCAGAGTCACGCCCCCCTTTCCGCGTCTTGATCAAGGGCTCAGCTTCCCCATGAAGGGTCCGCAGAGGCGATCCCATGCCGGATCAATAGGCCACCAGATATTTCTTATACTCCCAGTCGCTGACCTGGCCCCGATATTCGTTCCATTCCGCCAGCTTGCCCTCAATATAGTTGTCCAGTACGTGGCTGCCCAAGGTTTCCTGGATCAGGCGATTCTTTTTTAATTCAAGGATGGCTTCGTTGAGGGATATGGGAAGATTTTCGATTCCCTTGGCTTCCCGTGCTTTCGCATCCATTTCAAAGATGTTTTCCTTGATTTCCTCCGGCGGCTCCAGGCCCCGCTCCATGCCGTCAAGGCCGGCGACCAGACAGACCGCCAACGCCAGGTAAGGATTGCAGGCCGGGTCCGGGCTGCGCAGCTCGACCCGGGTGCTTTGGCCCCTGGCGGCGGGGATGCGGATCAATGCGCTGCGGTTGCTGGCCGACCAAGCCACATAGCAAGGGGCTTCAAATCCCGGAACCAGCCGTTTGTAGGAGTTCACCAGGGGATTGATCACCGCGGTCATCCCTTTCACATGGTGCAGCAAACCGGCAATGAAATGATAAGCTTCTTTGGAGAGCCCCCTGGGATCCTGTTCATCGCAAAATATATTTCTGCCGTCTTTAAAGAGGGACATGTTGAGGTGCATGCCGGAGCCGCTGCTGCCGTAGATCGGCTTGGGCATAAAGGTGGCGTGCAGGCCGTTTTTCTGGGCAAGGCTTTTAACGGCCAGCTTGAAGGTCATAATGTTGTCCGCGGTTTTCAGGGCATCGGCATATTTGAAATCGATTTCGTGCTGGCCTGCCGCCACTTCATGATGGGAAGCCTCGATTTCAAAGCCCATGGCTTCCAAAGCCAAAATGATTTCCCGGCGGGTGCCTTCCCCATGGTCCAAAGGGCCAAGGTCAAAGTAACCGGCTTCATCGCTGGTCTTGGTGGTGGCGCGGCCGCTTTCGTCAGTCTGGAACAGGAAAAATTCGCACTCCGGTCCCACGTTGAACACATAACCCTTGTCGGCGGCTTTTTGAATGGCCCGTTTCAGGACATTCCTGGGATCGCCCACAAAGTGGGTCCCGTCGGGATTGTAAACGTCGCAGACCAGCCGCGCCACTTTGCCCAATTGCGGCCGCCAGGGCAGAATCGCAAAGGTGTCCAGGTCCGGATACAGGTATTGATCTGACTCCTCGATCCGCACAAAGCCTTCGATGGCGTTTCCATCGATCATGATTTGATTGTTCACGGCTTTTTCAATCTGGGATACCGTGATGGCAACGTTTTTCAGCTGCCCGAAAACATCCGTAAACTGCATGCGGACGAATTGGACATCACCCTCCCTGACCATATGGATGATGTCCTCTTTGGAATATGAATACATCCTTCCAGCTCCTCTCTCAATCGATATAGATAAAGCGTCCGATTGTTCCTTTACTGGGTTCCGGCGGAAAAAACAGCGCCACCCGTCTCCGGCACCGGGCGGTCTTCCAGCGCGCATAAAGCTCTGCCCTCCATCATGTCGAACCGAAGGATCAGTTCGACGTTGGTCAGGTCATAAACCCGGATCATCCCAGCCATCGCCTTCTCCGATGGACACACTTGGAGAAAACGGTCTTGGAAAGCTTCCAGAAGCTCCGGCCGGTACCAGCGGGTCCGCTGGTCTTCAAAGATGGCGCCGTAATACATATCCGATTCTACAAGATCCTGAAACATATGGCTTCCGAAGGAAAGCTCCGGCATATAACCCGCTGCGCTGAAAGAAATTTCACAAACGGCGCAAAACATGCTGATTTCAGCATAGACCACAGGGATGCCTAATTCCGGAGAGGAGGTGCCAATGCGCCCCGGCACCATCAGCATCATCCGCAGGTCCTGTCCGTAAAAGGCCTGGTTGATTTTTCCGATGATCCTTGCCGTTTGGGCTTTATCTCCATAACCGGAACGTGCGTAGAGGCCGGGATCCACAAAAACAAGAATATCGATTTTCTCCTGGCGGGAACGTCCCATGGAAGTCCCGGTCACATCAAAGAGGATGTGTTCCGCAGGCGGCTGGGGTATGGCAACGGAATCGGCCGCAGCCACCTTCAGCGCCCGGCATTGCAGGAGACTGATCGAAAAGTCCCCGTTCGCGCTGCCGTTGACGGTAAACTCAATGTCCACCGGCGTGCCGTACTGCGCTTCAAGCAGCTTCATCATCTTTTTCATACATTCGGTAAAGCTTGGATTGGCCGCCAATCCCTGGCAATCGGCAAAAAGCACGTCACGGTATTGGCCAAGCTCTCTCAAATACTGCTCCGCATCCGTATCATGACTGAAGACCATGCTTTGGTACCAGAAGGGAAGCTGTTCCGCAAGCTGGTTCAACGGTTTTTCACACAGGCTGTTTTCTTTGAGATCCAAAACATCGGCTTGGTGCTGAGAATACCGATGACGGTCCTTCATGCTGGTGAGATTGCTGGCCAGCGGCCGGTCCAGGCTGATGACCCTCGGATAATCGCCTTCGGTCCGGCCCACCGCCCGCGTTCCCAGGCCCGCAACCAGCCGCAGCATGCCGGCTGCAGGATCCATGTCATCCATCCATCGATATGCATTGTGGGAGTAACCTACTCCGGCGGCTGTGGGCAAGAACAAGTCCCCATGCCTGGCGCCGGATACACGCTGCACCAGTACCGCCATTTGCTCATCCTGCTCCAGCAGGCCTCTCCGCTTACGGTATTCCAGGGCGGAAGGATCCATGGTGCTGGCGTAAACCGTCTTAACGGCTTCTTCAAAAGCCTGCAGGCGCTGTTCCAGATCTCCGCCGCCGGCATAGAAGACGGACTCGTATTTTCCGGCAAAGGCATTGCCGAAGCCATCCTCCAGGAAGCTGCTGGAACGGATGATGATGGGGCTTTGTCCGAAATAATCCAGCATCCTTCGGAACTGCTCCCGAAGGTCCTGGGGGAACGTGCCTTGCTTCAGGCGTCTGCCAAATTCCGCAGACAGGGCAAAGCCTTCCCTTTCCGCCCTCTGCTGGATCCGCAGCCTCCAGCAATCATTATGAACAATGTACGTATAGAAAACATCGGATCCGATGTAATAAGAGTCGTGGGCTTCCATATTGGAGGCCAGTTCCGGGAGATGGACCGAAACCAGCTTTCTCGCCAGCAGCACGCCGCAGGCTTTGCCGCCGATCATGCCGGTGCCGATCATCCGGTCGCGGATCAGAAAATAGTCCCGGGGTGAGAAATGCGCTTCGATCAGCGCCGCAATTTTTTCATCCCGGGTCATCATGATCCCGCAAATGTTTCTGCCATAGCCTTCGGGAAGCATCCCGCCGGCATGCTGAAGCTTCAGCATCGAGAAATAACGGTCCCAGCTGTCCAGGTTCTGGTCGGCAGAACCGCTGGCCCGGTCCAGCTCATGATAGAAACGGCCCATGGCAACCCCATCGGCAATAACGGACAAGCCTCCGCTTTGGGCATCAAACCGATGGGGCGTAAACATGGTGCTGGAATAGCGGTCGGAAGCCTTCAGCGGATGGATGTAGTAGGCGTCGCCGCTGCGATAGACCTCCAAAAACAGCTGAGTGGTCTCCCGGATGCGGGCGATGGCATCAAAGGAATGCATCCCGCGAAGGACCGGAAAATAAGCCACGGTGTCCAACTGGAAAAGATAGGGGCAGGTCACCCGGAAAAAATTCCCCATCATCAGATCGGTGGACCAAGCCTCCTGCAAATCTGAAAGGCAGTCAAACACATAGAAGGCCTTGCGTCCCTCCCGGGCAATGATCTCATGGACCTGGACCGTAAAGGCTTCAAACCCCTTCGAGGGGTCGATCTCAAAAATCTTCAGGCCTTCTTGAAGCGCCGTGAGCTGTGGATGACGGGCAAAGCGGATATAGATCAGGTTACGTCCTTCGCGGATCGCCTGCCGGATAAAAGGCTCCGCCACAAAATGAAAATCCTCAATGGAAGAAACCTGCCAGACCACATTGTCGCCCAGGCGGATGGAATCCACGGCTTCATCCAGGCCGCGGAGTCCGGAGCAAATACGTTTGAATGAAGGCATGACGGATCCCTCCCTGTTGATGTTCATATTATACTATTTCCGTAAATCTTTGAAGTGCCATTTTATGGACTATTCTTCCTATCCCGGTCCTAGCGCATTTTTCGGCCATGGATAGGCCTCGGCCGCGGCAAAATCATGTATACATGCGCATCAAAGCCAAATACGCCCTTTAGATATTGACACACAGGCCAGGGAGCCTTACAATATGCTCAGCAAAAGAGCAAGGGTGCTCCTCTGGCAGAGAGGCGCACCCTGCTCTTTTTTTGTTACACGGCCTCCATAAAAACAGCGAATATCCAATCTTCAGCCACCCCCGGCGCTTGACGGATAGACCGATCGTTGTTCTTCCACCTTTGACCGAAAGGAATGAATCTCATGAAAGAAAACTTTGTACCACGACAGCAGGGGCTCTATCATCCCCAATACGAACATGACGCCTGCGGGATCGGCCTGATTGCCAATATTGAAGGGGAAAAGTCAAACCTGATCATCCGCCAGGCCTTGACCGTCCTGAAAAAGCTCAGTCACCGGGGCGCGGTGGGCAGCGAGACCACCTCCGGAGATGGGGCCGGGATCCTCTTCCAGCTCCCCCACGCATTCAACCGGAAAATTTGCCGCAATGCCGGCATCCAGCTGCCGGAAGCCGGCGACTATGGGACCGGCCTGGTCTTCTTGCCGACGAATCCCGAGATCCGCGCCCAATTTGAAAAAGAGTTTGAAGCCATCATTGAAGCCGAAGGCCAGCTCCTGCTGGGCTGGCGGAATGTCCCGGTCAATGCCTCGGGGCTTGGCAAAACCGCTTACTGCAGCATGCCTTTTATGCGCCAGGTCTTTATCGGACGGAACAAGGCCGAACGGGGCATGGATTTTGAACGCAAGCTTTACCTGATCCGGAAAAAGACCAAAGGGATCCGGCAAAGCGAATTTTCCGATCAGCCCTTCTACCTGCCCAGTCTTTCCTCCAGGACCATTGTCTACAAAGGCATGCTCATGTCGGAGCAGCTGGATGAGTTTTTTGTCGATCTTCTTGACGAGGAAATGAAGACCGCGCTGGCCTTGGTCCACTCACGCTACAGCACCAATACCTTTCCCAGCTGGGAAAGGGCCCATCCCAATCGATGCATCATCCATAACGGCGAGATCAATACCCTTCGCGGCAATGTGAACGCCATGGATTCCCGCCAGTTCATGCTGAAAAGCGCGGCTTTCGAAGGCCAGGAGGAAAGCCTTCTTCCGATTATCAGCAAGTTCGGCAGCGACTCCTCCAGCTTCGACAACGTGGCCGAGTTTCTCATGCTCTCCGGCATGCCCATCGAGCAGGTCATGATGCTGATGATCCCCGAGCCCTGGGCGAATCATGAATCCATGAGTGCAGAGAAGAAAGCCTTTTATGAGTTCAATTCCTGCCTGATGGAACCCTGGGACGGCCCGGTAGCCATCGGCTTCACCGACGGTGTAAAGGTGGGCGCTGTTCTGGACCGGAACGGACTTCGTCCGGCCCGGTACTATGTCACCACGGACCATATGGTTATCCTGGCCTCCGAAGTGGGCGTCCTGGATATTCCCGCCGAAAAAATCATCAAAAAAGAACGGCTGCATCCCGGCCGCATGCTGCTGATCGACACCGAAAACAAGCGGATCATCGAGGACGAAGAGATCAAGCACAGCGCCGCCGCCCAGCATCCATACCGGGAATGGCTGGACGCGAATATGATCGCCCTGGAAGCCCTTCCTGCGCCGGAAGCTGGCGCTGCGCCGCTTTCCCAGTCCTTGAGCGTCATGCAGAAGGCCTTCGGCTACAGCTACGAGGACCTGAGGATGTTCCTTGCCCCGATGGTGGTCAACGGCGTCGATCCGGTGGGTGCCATGGGGAACGACACGCCTCTGGCCATTCTTTCCAGACGTCCCCAGCTGATGTATGAATATTTCAAACAGCTTTTCGCCCAGGTCACCAATCCGCCCATTGATGCCTTAAGGGAGCATGTGGTCACGTCCTCCATCGTCATGCTGGGTTCGGAAAGCAATCTGCTGTCCCCCAGCGCCGAGTGCTGCCGCCGCATCAAATTGGAGCAGCCCATCTTAGACAATGAAAGCCTCGCCAAGCTGAAAGCCATCAACAAGCCGGGCTTCAAAGTCGCCACCCTGCCCATCCTGTTCAAAGCCGGCGGCGACGGGGAAGCGATGGGGGCTTCTCTGGACACGCTCTTTGCTTCTGCGGAAAAAGCTGTTCTTGACGGCGCCAACATTCTTATTCTTTCAGACCGCGGTGTGGACGCGGAGCATGCCGCTATCCCCGCCTTGCTGGCCGTATCCGGCCTGAACCAGCATCTGGTCCGCAAGGGTCTGCGCACCAGGGCCAGCATCGTGCTGGAATCCGGAGAGCCTCGGGAGGTGCATCATTTCGCCTGCCTGATCGGCTTCGGCGCCGCCGCCATCAATCCCTATCTGGCGCTGTATTCCATCGAAGCCATGGTGGAGGAGGGCTACATCAGCGGCTATCCTCAAGAACTGGCCATCCAGTGCTACATCGAAACCGCCTACGAGGGCGTCATCAAGATCCTCTCGAAAATGGGCATTTCCACCATTCAAAGCTATATGGGCGCGCAGATTTTCCAGGCGCTGGGCCTGAGCCCCGACTTCGTGGAGCGGTATTTCACCTCAACGCCCGCCCCGGTGGGCAGCGCCGGCATCCATGAGATCTCCATAGAAGCGGAACAGCGGCATGAGGCAGCCTATGGCAGCAGCAACCTGGATGACGAGCTGGAAAGCGCCGGCAACTACCAGTACCGCAAAAACGGCGAATACCATCTCTTCAATCCCGAAACGATCTCCCGGCTGCAGCGTTCGGTCCGAACCGGCAATTACGAGCTTTTCAAGGAATATTCCAAGAGCATCCATGAAAA
>CALMWJ010000175.1 GCA_937873525.1 uncultured Peptococcaceae bacterium
CGATTTCCCCTGGGATATCGCAGGCATCCTTGGAAATGCCTAGGTTCACATTGATCTTCGTTCTCAGGCCGTCTCCGATTCCTTCCGGATCCAGCGCCTTGTGGTTCTTGTTGCAGGGAATGACCACCTTGCCCGCGGCCATTTGGCCCATCAGATGGCTTATCTCGATGTTCTCTTTTTCCGCAACGATTTTCATCTCAGGGGTGATGATGCCTTTCCGGGCCGCGTCCATTTGCGTGGTATATTGCATGTTCCGTATCTCCTTTGTTTTAACAGACTGGGACGGCGTATCCTGTCGCGCCAATTAGAGGGTTTTGCGTTGATCCCGCGCCATATTGCACAGGATGGTGGTTTTGAGCATCCCGCAGGCAATCAGCGCGCCGCCGATCGAGCTGACGGCAAAGGGGATCACGAAGGCGACTGCGCCCTTGGAGGCTCCCATCAGCAGGTTGGCCAGGGGCACGGCCAAAAGGGCGCCCAGCAAGCCAGTCCCCAGCACCTCGCCCAAGGCAGCCCCGCTGAATTTTCCGGTCTTTTGGTACAGGACCCCCGCCAGGAAAGCGCCGATCATGCTCCCCGGGAAGGCCAGCAGGGTTCCCGTGCCTGAAAGATTCCGGATCATGGAAATCGTGAAAGCCGTCCCTGCCGCGTACCAGGGTCCCAAAAACACACCGGCGATCACATTGATCATGTGCTGCATCGGAAAGCATTTGGCGATCCCCACCGGCACATAGATCAGGTTGGATGTGAGCACGCCGATGGCGGCCAGCATCGCAGCCAAAACCATTTTTTTCATAAAAAAATACCTCCCTTTTCTTTTCGGACGGGAGGCTTGAAATGATCTGAAAAAAAACATATTTGCAGGCAAATATGTTTTCATATTCCTACGCTGGCATTATCCAGATCAGGTTCAAGGGTCAGAAAATCAGGTTTTCTTTCTCAGCCGACATCATCAGCTCCCCGTCCATATATTGTTTTTATAAAGATACCACAATTGCGGTCCCGGTTCAACCCTACGCGGCAATCTTTTATCCCGGCAGCTTGACCCGGCAGCTTGATGGTCAGACGGCAGCCGACAGAAGAAGAAACATCACCGCAAAGGCCAAAAGGATCCAGGAAGCGCCCGCGCCCACGGGCAGCCGGTAACGGTCCGGCTGAAAATCTTCTTTCCTGCCGGACTTCCAGGGCATCAGGAGTCGCATCGGATTCCTGAAAAAAGGCAGAATCCTTTCCAGCGCATCCAACAGTCCACGCCAGATGGCCAGCCGAAGACCGTTCAGTCCATTGGAGAGCATGAGGACCAAGCTCGCCAAGGGACGACGGTAAAACCAGTCCATGTCCAGGGAGACGCCTTTCTTGACCTTGAACAGATGGTGCAGAACAATAAAGGCCAGTAAGGATCCCAGCAGAAGCTGGAACTCCGAAACCACATGGTCCAGCGTATACGGTGTGTAGGAGGTCAGCTCCGACCATGGCAGAAGCTGATAGAACCGGCCTGGAAAAAGGCCGGCGATGAAAATGATGACGGCCAGCAGAGCCATCCCCACATACATCATGATTTTTGGCGGTTTCTTCATTTCCGGAGCAGGATTGACTCCGACAAACATGTTATAGCCCAATTTCAGCGGTATCGAAAGAAAGGTCCCGATACCGGCAAAATACAGCAGGACACTGACCAGGGCCATATGCTCGCTGCCGGCGGCCGCCATGACCATCGGTTTGCAGGCGAAGCCCATCAATCCGGGCATCCCGGCTATGGATAAGGCGCCGACAAAAAAGAAACAGGCGTTGATCGGGACCGTTTCGATTTGGTGCCCCAGCTCGGTCAGCTTTTGTTTGCCGGTGCAATAATAAATGCTCCCCGTGCTCATATAGAGCAGGCCTTTATAAACCATATTGCCGATGGTCAGCGCCACCGCCGCATTCTTGGCCAAGGGGGTTCCGATGCCAATGGCCGTGATGATCAGGCCCAATTGGCTGATGATATGATAGGAAAGCAACCGCCGGATGTGATTTTCCCTCAATGCATAGAAAACGCCCCAAAAGGCCATCAGGATCCCCATCCACACCAGGAACGTTTCACCCGCAAACAATCGGAGGAGGGTGATGGCAGCCACCTTGGTGGTCATGCTGCTCATGACCACTGAGCCGGCAATGCTGGCGTTGGGATAGGCGTCGGCGATCCAGGAATGGAACGGGATCATACCGGCTGAAACCCCCACGCCGGCCAGAACAAGCCAATACCCGGAGCCCATGCCCCGGGACAAGGGCTCCACCAAGACATAACCTTGTCGTGCCAGCAGGACGATCCCGAACAGCAGGAGATTGCCGCCAAAGAAATGAACCAGCAAATAGCGGATCCCGGCATTTACAGCGTGCCGGTCATGCCGGGAAATCAGCATAAAGGCTGCTCCCGCCGCCATCACTTCCCACCAGATCACCAGCATGATCAGGCTTCCGGAGAGAAGGGCGCCGCAGGACGCGCCGGCATA
>CALMWJ010000176.1 GCA_937873525.1 uncultured Peptococcaceae bacterium
CAGAAAGCGATCAATGCGGGCAAGAAGCTCCGTCCTGACACGGAGGTGGAGATCCGGGGACTGGAAAGCTTCAAAACCGGGAAACTGGCCTCCTTGAGAGTTGGCCGAGTTGAAAAAGAGATTGAGGAAATCACCCAGGATCCGAATGTCGACAAGGTGGAGGTCATCATCATCCCCCGCAACACTGAAACAAGCCATACGGTCATCATCAAAGGGATCCAGAAAAACGGCAAATGTAAAAAAGCGATCCTTGAAAGCATGTACCTCTCCTCCCCGGGGGAAGACTGCGAGCTTCATGACGTGGGAGAGATCGACGACCGCCGGGGTCCGCTAGAACCGAGAAGGTAAAGAAGTAAGGAGTCGTTCACCATGAAACTAAAATATAGACTTGTTGCTCAGGGCACGGCGGACGGTATCGTGCTGATCAACCTGGCATTGATTGACAAGACGGACGTTGACGAAGCCGGCCTGACGTATAAGGAAGCCTGCCAAATGGTGGGAAAGGATTTTCAAAAGGACCCGATCGCCATCAACGTCATCGACCCCTCCGCTGTGACTGTAACCAGCGACGGCATCATGAACGATGGTGCTGTTGTGGCCTTTGCCTGTTCTGACTATGGAAAAATCAACAAAGACTTCGGGGTCATGAGCGTCAGTGAAATGCCCTATACGGAGACGCTGATGGCGGAAGAGCCGCATATGAAGCAATGGAATACCGAATATTACCGCGGAAGGCGCCTCTATCGGGGGCCAAGCCCGGAAGACAGGAAGCCGTTGGAATCCCACAATGAGCATATGACCATGACAGGGCGTATTACGAACAACAATACCGGTTCAGAAATGATGAATGTAGTGGATATGACGGAGATCCTGGCGCTTTTTACAGGCCAGATGGAAATCATGAAGGGCGGCGACTTGCTGATCGGCATTGCTGGGCCGGAGGTTTCCGTTGGAATCGGCATGGTGGTCCGTGAGCGCCGCGGACGTATTTTTGGATGGAACTATGGGGCAGGCAAAACAGCTCACAACTCAGGAATCTATGCAAAGACCGTAAAGAGTGACTATCCGGCCATCGCTGCTGACAAAAAGATCGTTGCCGAATACACGCTGCGTGCTTTAGATATCGGGATGGTGCCCGGCCTGCACATTGGCTGTTCTCCTGTTGTACTGAGCATCGCCAAGGCTTATGGCAAGCCCATCGCCTTGGACAACATCGAGGATGCCGCCTGGGTCGAGCTTGAAAGCATCGGCATCACTCGCGAAACACTTTCAGCGCCCTCGAAACCGATGCGCCGTGAGGAAATCATTGCCCGTGCGGATGAGATCCTGCCGGGAATGGAAGACGCCAAGAAGTACAAAGCATCTGAGATCTGCCAAATTTGTTACACAACACATTAAGGCTTTTGCCTTGGGAGGTAAACCATGAATCAGGCATACATCATCGTCCATGCGGATAAATCCGTGATGCGAATTTCCGGCATCCAGGTCAAAGGCCTTAATACACAGAAGCTTGAACAGGTTTTGATCGACAAATTGCATACGTTGGTGCGCGTGATCGGCGTTACCGGGGAAGCAATTGAAATGGATGTGTATGATGTTGAACCGGATCATGTCATAAGAAATGAAAAGGGACTGATCGAGGTCCTTTCTCTGGCAGAGGGAATCACCGCATCCGATGTCACTAAAATCTCCTGCAGCGAAAAAATCGTGGAAGTGGAATTTGATCGGATTCCCCATCCGCCGATTTCCGGCTGTGCAAGAGAAAAGTGGATCAGGCGGAGTTCTTAAAGCGCTTTCTTTGATGCGAAGAACCGATCCCCCCAGGCTGCATGCCCGGCGGGGATTTTTTTATTTCATGGAATTTTGTGCTTATCATCAGGATTCCTTCGATTCAAATGGATTGACCAATCACCCCCTATTGAATATTATGTTTATTGGGGGGCCTTGAAATCCGAAGGAAGGAGAATGATCGTGGCTGAATTTTTAAGGGCATACTGTCATACCCCTTCAAAAGAAGAATTGGATTCTTCACTGTACATTACCTGGGCAGGCCATATCACCTGGGAGGTCTACATAAAGTCTCCGCCGGAACAGCTGATTGCTTC
>CALMWJ010000177.1 GCA_937873525.1 uncultured Peptococcaceae bacterium
AAGTCAATGTCCAGTGCTTCTGCGATCACGATTTCAAGCCTGGCGGCTCCGGTTTTCGAAATCCTTCTTTCATTTATTCTCGGTGCGGCAGTCAGTGTGCTCATGTCGCTTCTTTTGAAATGGTTTCACAAGCCGTCCAATAGAATTTGTATTATTATCTCAGGTACTTTTTTTGCATTGTGGTCCGCCCATGTAACAAATGCCTCACCCTTGCTGAGCTGTATGGCTTTGGGCGCCATGCTGACCAATATTCGTGATGATATCACTGATGTGGTTCAAGTGATGGACTCCTTTACTCCGCCATTATTCATGATTTTCTTTGTCATTTCCGGTGCTGGCTTTGATGTCGGTTCTCTGAAAAGCATCGGTTTGATTGGTGCGATCTATATCGTGATGCGCTTTGCAGGCAAATGGCTGGGCGCATGGATTGGTGGCGTCATCACGAAATCAGATGCAAACATTTGCAAATACCTTGGGCCCACCCTGATGCCGCAGGCTGGCGTTGCAATCGGCTTAATTTTGGTCGCCAAGACATTGACTCCGGAATTTGCGCCCCAAATTCAAACCGTCATTCTCGGTTCCACTTTTGTTTATTCTCTGATTGGTCCAAGCGTTGCCAAAAGCGCCCTAGTAAAAGCAGGAGAGATCCGCCTTGTTCCGAATCAATAAGTCTGCCAATTGAATCTTTTCAGGCAAAGCAACTCTTTGCTCTGCACCCAGAAGTCAGAAGATGTATTAAACTGGCTTCTGGGTTATTTTTATTTCATTAAAATTCCGGGGCCCAATAGGCGCAGGCAGTTTTCTAGTTAGAAATGCAGTAACTCATCAAACGTGATGCCGCCGCATCATGAAAAATGGACCGTCCGGTCCATTTTTCCATTCGAATTATTTTGTTTCTCAATCTTAGCAAAACCGGGGATTTTTCTTTCAGATCGAATAAATATCCCTTTCCCTTCGATCATTTTTATTAATAGAAATCCGTCTGCCTCAAATCATCTTTTCTAAGCAATCATTTTAGCATAAGCAAGCTCAGCAGCATTCACCAGCTGGTAGGTAATGGGTGACGCCGTGAGGATCGGGTGCGTCCCTATTTGAAATGTAATGATATCATCAACGGTCATTTTATGTCGAATGCAGGCGCTTATGGTATTGACCAGTTCACCCGCACTGAAGGAGCCGACGGCTTGTCCGCCAAGGATTCTTTTGCTCCCGGCTTCGAAGATCAGTTTAACCTTCAGGGTCCCTGAACCGGGCATGCATCCCGGGTGGCTGTCCGGAGATTCAAATTCCCCCGTCTCAACATGATACCCCTTCTCGAGAGCCTGGGTTTCCGTCAGTCCGGCAGCCGCAAAAGCCGTATTGCCGAGCACAGTCGCAAAGGCACCAAATACGCCGCTGCAGACCTGCCTTTTTGAGAAGAGATTTGCGCCTGCGATCCGGGCCTCCGTGGATGCGATCGAGGCAAGCTTCAGTGCGGTAGGCGATTGATCGAAGAACGAAACCTTCTCTGCACAGTCACCGCAGGCAAAGATATTGTTGTCGCTGGTTTGCATGTAACGATTGACCTGGATACCCTTGGTCGGCCCGAATTCAAGGCCGCATTCCTCAGCAAGTCCGACATTAGCCTTTGTGCCGATACCTATGATAACGATGTCCGCAGGGATTGTTTTGCCGCTTTGAAGCTTGACCGCAGAAACGGTTTCATTTCCTACCAATGCTTCGACTTTCTCATCAAGGATAAGTTCTATATTAGCCGCTCGTAGTTTTTCCTCAGCCAAACGACAATATTCCGCATCATAGACCAATTGCAGACAATTTCTCTGCATTTCGACCATGCTGATTTTAAGATTGCTGAACCTTTTACGGCATTCTTCAGCGATCTCGACGCCTATGAAGCCACATCCAATAACGCAAAGGCTTTGCGCTTTTCCAAGTTTTTCGATCATGGCTTCTAAATAGGAGACATCTTTAACGATCGTACAAACGTTCTTCAAATCCTTTCCCGGAAGCGGGGGAATAGCTGGGACAGAGCCCGTCGCCACGACGAGCCGCTCATAGCCGATGGCTTCTCCATCGCCTAAAATGATGTGTTTTTGCTCTTTTTCGATTTTGCTGACTTCAGCGATTTTCGTTTCGATCTTATGGTTCGGCATCATATGGTCGACCATGATGAGACTCTTCATGGATTCCCCGACGGTTCCGATGATATAGGGAATTGAGCAGGGTATGAGCACATTTTCTTCTTTTCTGATAATCAAAATACTCTTGGAGGGGTAATTCCTCCGGGCAGATAAGGCTGCTGTAACCCCCGCCGCACTGCCGCCAATGACCACCACATCGTAACTTTCCATGATTTCACCCACTTTTTCATATTTGGAAGCCCCTTCCTTGCCGAGAATCTATCACTATTGTGGGCATATGTCAATTATAGTTATATCTTTAACGGGTTCTGATACCTGAATAACAGCGGCACCTTGTCGCTTGGCAGGGTTCGAATCAGATTTAACGCAAATCGGTAATTCTTTAACAATGTCAGTTTGACGGCTTGCTGGCTGTGGGACTTATCCTCAGCATTCTGCAAGCGCGCGGATTGGCGCTTCTTCAAAGCTTAATAAATGAAGCATGACATTACACCGATTGCCCTATTATTATATATTTGTCTTTCCTTAAAAGATTGACATGCCATTGACAATGAATCATAGGTTCAATATATAATTTTAGTAAATGCACCCGCTAGGAGGTTATGGTATGGAAACAAGCCGCGTAGACACAGCGCTTGCCAATCATAAGGCAAAGGGGTTTGATTGCTGCGAGTCAGTCTTTCTCGCTTATAACGATTTGTTAAATGTCCCCTATCGGCAGGCCCGTGATATCGCCCATTGTCATGGCTGCAACACTGGGATCTATGGTTTCTTCGATACTTACGAGGATATCCATTTCTTCCGATATATGGAACTGGGTGTGCAATATTGGATGGGTGAAGCGCTGATGCTTTGCGGAGCCCTTTGCGGCGCCTTTCTCTGCGCCTGCGTCAAAGCGTATCCGATTGCCGGCGAACTGCCCAGCGGGACCATCGGCGTTTGTGAAACAGCCTTGGAAATGGACCGCCGGTTTAAGGATCATTTCACCACCGGACAATGCAGCGAAATCAAAAATCAATTGAACCATTCCGCGAAGTCTTGCGCATCCTGTGATCATACGATCCGTTTTTGCAGCCAGATGGTTGAGGACATGGTGTTCCCAGGTCAGTTTAAGCCTTTCGAAATCAGAGCATAATCCACTTGTTCAGACCAATCAGGTCATGACAGCAACCGCTCAATCATGTCAGAAGTCCCGGCTGCAGCTTGCTTTGCAATCGGGACTTTCTTTATGTGCAAAAGTTGAAATGCCTATTGAATGCGTTCATCCATTATTCCCGATCACGCTGTTTGGTGATTGCTCTTCCAATGCGGTTGCGCCGGCTGCAATGTCCAGGATCTCATTGGTAATCATCCCTTGCCGCTGCTGGCGGTATTCAGCCCAGCTTTCATCCAGCAGTTCTTCGATGTTTCTACTGGCAGCCTGCATTGTGGCCAATCTGGCACTATTTTCAGCAGCCAAAGAAAATGCCACACCACGATAAAGCGATATATAGATTTCCTGCTGAATCAATGCGGATAGAAGATGTCCTTTGTCAATGGTATAGACCGGAATGCGACGGTTGGGCCAGACGCTTCTCCGGTCTCTGTATTTGGTCAGGTCAATCGGTATGATCATCTCCATCTCTTGAAACATTCTGGCACCCAATACAGGCTTGTTATAAAAAAGCCATGCCTGACCTAGCTCTTTTTCGGTTCTCAGCGCCTCAATTTCATACAATATTTCTCGGATCAGCTGATCGATGCCCGCTATTGAATTGGGCACACTGAATCGTTTTTTGACAAACCAATCGTTAAAAGCCAGTCTTGATGCAGCCTGCTCTCCAACACTAATGACATGGCAATGCCGGGCGTCCTGACCAGCCTCACGCAACACCTTCGATGCAAATGACGTGATTTCATCATTGAACCGGCCAACAAATCCATGGTCAGACCCGAAGACAACCGCCAGGACCGAAGGCCCGCCTCCAAATATTTGCCCAGCAACAACCTGGGCAGCCGCCTGGTCCGGGAATCCGATGTCTTTCAGCACGGCCTCTAAGCCCATTTCAACCGTACGGTTGAAATGTTCAAGGGCTTCAACCGCTTTCTCATATTGCTTCACATTGGCAGCCGCCAAAGTTTTCATCGTTTTCACGGTTGCCAGTAATTTTTCGGCGTTTTCGATTTTCCGGTGTATTCCTTCCAGCGTTTTCATTCTAGAATTTCTCCTTGATCGGCAACAGCGCCTGGTTGAAAGTTTCCAAAAGCGCACGGATATCTTCCTGGCTCATTTTCCCCCCCTGTTCAATCCTGGCCAGCAATTCCCCGTGCTTCTCCTGAGCGGCTTCGCAGATCAGATTTTCAGCTTCCGAAATAGCCTCTTCTGGAATTTCATCAAACACGCCATGGTGCATTGCTAAAAGGGCCATGATTTGCTTGCCGGCAGGAATGGGTTTGAACTGCGGCTGCTTCAGTATTTCCCTCACACGAATGCCTCGTTCGATGATGCGGACAACCTCATCGTCCAATCGCGTCCCAAATCGTGAAAAGGCCTCGATCTCTTCAAATTGGGAATAGAACAGCCGCAGCTGTCCGGCAACTGAACGATACGCATGAAGCTGTGTTTTGCCGCCGACGCGGGAAACGGATTTCCCAAGGTCCACCGCGGGGAGAATCCCTTTCTGAAATAAAACCGGAGACAAGTAGAGTTGTCCGTCTGAAATGGAAATCAAGTTGGTTGGTATATACGCCGAAATGTTTTGCGCCTGGGTTTCAAGGATTGGAAATGCAGTAATGGATCCGCCGCCGAATTCCGGACGCAGATGGGTAGCCCTTTCTAAAAGCCTGGAATGAATATAGAAGATATCTCCCGGATACGCTTCCCGCCCAGGGGAGCGTTTCATAAGAAGTGATATTTCCCTGTATGCTCTGGCGTGCCGGGTTAAATCGTCATACACAACCAAAACATCCTTGCCTTTTTCCATGAAATATTCGGCGATGCTGGTTGCGGCATAGGGCGCTATGTATTGCAATCCCGGGGGTTCATACCCGGAGGCGACCACAAAAACGCAATAATGTGCTGCCCCAGCCTCATGCAAGTCCGCAATCAGCTTTGCGACGGCTGTACTGCGTTGTCCAATCGCACAGTAGATGCAAATTATATTCTGGTCCTTCTGATTGATGATGGTGTCCACAGCAATCGCCGTTTTTCCGGTCTGCCGGTCGCCGAGGATCAGTTGTCTTTGGCCGCAGCCAACCGGTACCAAAGCATCAACGATTTTGATCCCCGTTCGGAGCTGCTTCACAACCGGCGCACGTTTCATGATGGCTGGAGCCTGCCGCTCAACCGGCCAGCGCAGCCTTGTTTTTAAAGGCCCTTTATTATCGATCGGCATACCAACGGCATTGATCATCCGTCCCAGCAGTTCCTCCCCGACAGGAATATCCACAACACGTCCTGTCCTATATACTTTCGACCCGGAAACAATGTGCTCGCTTTCCCCCAGCAGGATGACGCCAATTTCATTCTCATCAATATTGAAGGCGATCCCGTACACGCCCCCCGGAAAATAAATCAGTTCTTCCGAGCGTATCGTCGGCAGGCCAGAAACACGGGCAATCCCATTTCCGACCGAAAGGACTTCACCCCGTTCCGATAGGGCCAACTGATTGCGCGGTAATCCCAGAAGCCGGTCAAATATTTCAGTTGCCGAGTCCATCATTCCCTTGAACATACCACCATCCCCTTGCGAAGTTTTTATTGTGGTGCTAAAGCGGATAAGAAGTCGGCTTCCAGGCTTCTGAGATATCCCCCAATGCTCCACTCCAGCTGATACCCGTCGGCCTCCAGCTGGATTCCGCAAATCAGCTCAGGATCCAGGCAAAATTCAACCGAACCGATACGATCGAACTGCTTCTCAATGATTTGCTGAATCCTGTATTGGTCCTCTTGATCCAAATCAAAGCTGCTGCAGACCATGACCTTGCCACTGGAACGTCCCTGGCTGCCCCTTAGTTTGCGTATTTCTTTTTCTTCAAGGGACGACAACTTTTCAATAAAAGCATCCAGTATCCCGCTTTCAAGCTTTTGGTTTGCAACGTCCGCCATTAAATGCTGGGCGATGCGGCAAGATTGCAGCCCGACTCTTTCCTTCAACTCGGTCATATATCGCGCTTGGTCCGTAGAAACCGCTTCCTCCCATCGTGTTTTCTGTACATCGATTTCTACCCGTGCCTGCTCTAAATATTCCTTTTTCTCTTCCTCCGCCTGGAGTCGCAAGGCAAAAATTATTCCTTCTTTCTCTTGTTCCAGACGGTTTGTCTTCTCCAAATATTCCTTGGCTCTGTCGTCTGCAACCCGGATTGTCTCCTTGGCTTCCCGCTCCCTGCCTTCGATTCGTTCCGCTCTCTCATTCATTGCTTTGATGACGGGTCGATATAGGAATCGTTTCAGAAGATAGACCAAAATCAGAAAGTTGATGATCTGGGCAACAACCGTAAACCAGTTAATCTGCATAAACTGATCTCCCTCGCTTATGAAATAAAATAGTTCCAGAATGGGTTGGCAAACAGCAGGATCATCGTCACCACAAAACAGTAGATGGCCGTGGATTCGATCATTGCCAGACCAACAAAGAGCGTCCTCGTGATCGTGTTGGCTTCATCCGGCTGCTGGGCAATCGAGCTCAAGGCCTGTGTAACGGCTTTTGCTTCGCCCAGCGCAGGTCCAATCGAACCAAGGGTGATGGTCAGCCCGGCAACAATGATGGAAATGGCTGCAATCAGCACTGAATCATTCATATTTTTCTTCCCCTTTCTCAGCGTCTTTTTCCTGATGGGCCTGACTGGCCGATGAGATATACACCAAGGCAAGAATTGCATAGATGTAGGCTTGAATCACACCCGTAACCAAACCCAGCAACTGCATAACGACCGGGAAAAACAATGGGACCAGCGTCAGAAGGATAGCAAGGATGACCGCACCGCTCATCATGTTGCCGTAAAGCCGGATGGCTAATGCCATGGTCCTGGACAATTCTCCAATTATATTGAAGGGCAGCATCAGGATGGTCGGCTGAAAATAGCTTTTTATGTAGGCCTTTAATCCGCGTCGTTTAATTCCAAAATACGGGACAGCAACAAAAACGCAGATGGACAAGGCAACCGTGGTAGAAAGAGAAGCGGTGGGCGAAAGGAAGCCTGGAATCACGGAAAATATTGCGGAACTGAAAATAAATATAAAAATCGTCCCGATGAACGGAATATATTCAAACGGTTCCTGCCGGCTCACCTCTTGGATCTGTCCGCTGATCATTCCGACGATGGTTTCCAGCAAATTCTGCCATAAAGGAATCGGCCCCTCTGCGGCAATTCGTTTGACCGTATAACGCGACACAATGACCAAGACTGCCATGACAGCCCATGTGAAAAGAATCGTAGCATTCAGTTCTCCGACACCTTTCCATTGATAATATACGATTTGGTCAGGGCTCAAAATCATCGAGTCACCCCCTATGGTTTGTAATTTTTTGAAGAATTCTCATGGAAGCCTGACGCTTTCACGGCCATGATTCGTGCAAGGAAGATTCCTGCCGAACAGGCAATCAGACGCTGACAGCTCCCTCCCATGATCCAATAAACGCCCAGCAAAAGTGCCAGCATACGGAGAACACAGCTTACCAGCAGCAGCCGGACCGGATGCGATGCGGATACGATGCTCCGGGTCGTTCTCCATAACCCCCATAAATAGAGAAGGCCCAAAAACAAGCCGGCCAGGAAAGCATCGAGCATCATTGTCCACCGCCCCGTCTGTTTTTTCTCAAATTCTCTTGCCTTATCCATCTCCAAGCCGTCAGACATCCGATCGCCAGACCGAGAAACATGAGCATCAAGGTCCATGAATAGCTGCCCGGCCATCTTTTGTCAGCCCATAGACCGATCATGATCCCTAGCAAGGTTGGAACTGCGACAGACCACCCAACCATGCCAAAAAAGCCCATGCCAAACCACAGGCTTCGATCGCTGTCTTTTCGGGCAGTAATTTTACGATCCGCACATTTTTCGATTTTCCTGGTAAGGTTTTCAGCGGACTGGTCCGGCCTCACTTTCGGATCCTCAGTCATTTTCTTTGCCTCCCAATTCTACAAATCGACGGAGGGTATCTGCCTCCAGCTTTGCAATGATCGATCGGAACCGCTTTTCCTGTTCATTGCTTTTTCTGAATTCTTTGATCACGGAATGTTTCAGCTTTTCGAGAGAGGGGCCGCGTACGGCGGCTTGCGTCGACACAAAGACCTCCGATCCCTGCTTGATGAGGATGCCTTCATTCAATCCAAAGAACTCTTCGGATCCGTCATGGTTTTCAAGCATAAAGAGTCCTGGAGCCAAGGCCGAAATAAAATCAATATGCTTCGGCTTGATGCAGAAGAATCCGTTGACCCCTTCCGCAACAAGCTTATCGATTTCTTGATCCAAAAATATTCTGTGGGGCAATAAAATCTTGAGTCTCATCATTCAGCCTTCCTCAGTCCTTGCCTCCAAAGCCTCATCAATACGTCCAATCATGTATAAACGTTTTTCACCATACTCCGCCAACTCATCGCCAAGAATCCTTTCACAGCCGGTCAGCGCATCCTCTAAAGGCACCAGTTTCCCGGCAAGGCCGGTGAAATGCTCCGTCGTAAAAAAGGGCTGGGTCAGATAGCGTTCAAGCTGACGCGCCCTGCGAACGATCTTGCGGTCCTCCAACGATAATTCCTCCAGCCCCAGCATCGCGATCATATCTTTAAGCTCGTCATACAGGGCAAGGGTTTTTCGGATTTCACCCGCCACAAGATAATGTCGTCGTCCAACGATCTTCGGTGTCAGCATCTTCGAATTGGAACGCAAAGGATCTATCGCCGGATACAATCCTTCGCCGGCTTTTTTTCTGGATAATACGATGGCGGCAGACAAATGGGGGAAAACATGGGTTGCCGAAGGATCTGTAAAATCATCCGCGGGAACATACACTGCCTGAATGGACGTTATCGAACCATTGACAGTGGTACAGATTCTCTCCTCCAATTCGGCAATCTCAGTAGCCAGCGTTGGCTGGTAACCCACACGCGAAGGCAATTTTCCCATAAGGCCTGACACTTCAGTCCCTGCCTGAATAAAGCGGAAAATATTATCGACCAATAGGAGAACATCCCGTTGCGCCTCATCTCTAAAATACTCAGCCATGGTAATCGCTGCTTTGCCAACCCGAAAACGCGCACCTGGAACCTCATTCATCTGGCCGAATACCATCGCGATTTTGTCAAGAACTCCTGCCTCCTGAATTTCCCTGTACAATTCCTCTGCTTCCCGGGACCTTTCACCGATACCGCAAAAAATGCTCACGCCCTGATACTGTTTGAGCGTGTTATGAATCATTTCTGTGATCAGCACCGTTTTACCCACGCCGGCTCCCCCAAAAAGTCCTGTTTTACCGCCCCGTTCAAGGGGTGTCAGGAGATCGATCGCCTTGATTCCCGTTTCGAAGATTTCCGTTTTTGTGACGCGTTGAGCCACAGGCACCGGTTCACGGTGGATCGGCCAAGTCTTCTCCGGCACGGCATTTTCAAGACCGTCAATGGTCTCTCCGAACACATTGAAAACCCTGCCTAAGGTCCCTTCTCCAACCGGCACTTGAAATCCTTCCTGATGACTGATCACAGGGGCTCCCCGTTCCAGCCCGGTGGTGCTGTTCAAAGCGATCCCCCTGACCCGGTCGATCCCGATGTGGGCAGCGACTTCGATAATGATGGAATTGTCCTTTCCTGTGGTCAATTTACTTCTTATCGCTGGAATACGCTGAGAGAACTCAGCATCTACAACGCTTCCCCGAACGGAAAGGACCCTGCCGATATTTTGAATCATTTCCATGGTCTATCTCCTATGAACTAAAATCGAGGCATCGTATCACAATAATATTATTATGGATGATATAAGTTTAACATCTTATTTCTGAATTTTCAAATATTTGGGCGGGTCACTGGACCGTGCCATCGGAAAGATGCCATTCTCTCCTTCCGTGACCGTTAGATTTCCGCATTCCGGGCTTGTACACAGCCTAAAAAGGCTAAAACCTGCTCATCAGGTTTTAGCCTTTTGGATAGGGAGTTAGACTGGGTTTCATGCCAAAGCCGCAAAGTAATCCTGGACGGTCCGGGTAATCAGGGCATGCCCTGCTTCGTTGGGATGGATCCCATCTCCGCAGTACAAATCATGATAATTCCTTGCTTCAAGGAAAGCGTTCCGGATATCGATCAGAGGAACGTTCTTATACGCTGCCAGCTTGAGCACCGCCACATTGTACATCTCCTGCCAGCGATAAATATGGTCGACGTCCCCGATCCATTTGAGAATGTTGTCAGCATTCAAACCTCTGGAAATCCATGCAAAATATCGGTCTGAATCGATGGGCGGCAAGGAAAAGAGGATCGGCTGGCTTCCCATGGATCGTATTCTGTCGATGATGTTACAATAGGTTGCTTCAAATTCTGCCAATGGCGTCTTTGCTTCATGGGGTTGCTCCGGATCCTCGGAAACCGCCTTCCAGTCCATATCGCAATCATTTCCGCCGAATTCCAGGACAATGTATTGGTAGGCGGAGATTTCTGATACATGCTGTTCAATCAATTTTTCTCCCTCTCGGACGGTACATCCTAGCTTGCCATAGTTTCGGATCTCAATTCCGGTGCTTTTATGCAAGATATCTGCAAAACTGTCTTTCATGTAGCGGTATCTTCCCCGGATTTCATCCAGGACGACCCCGCGGATGATCGAATCGCCAAATATGCCTAAGGATCGCATTCTCATCAGCCTCCTCAATAGAATCGTTCAATAACGACTAATCTAATTTTCATTATTATATTATATGATATTGTTTATGTCAATTATGCGCAATGTTAATTATTTTAGAATTTGTAATATTCCATATTGCGTGATAGGATAGATTCATCTCATCCAATGAATGGAGGCTCCGGACATGGAGGATTTGAGCAGACTGATCACCGCCTTGGAAACCGAACGTCCTGTCCCTTGGAATGAATTCCCGGACATCCGTCTTTACAAGGATCAAGTTCTGACCTATATGCGAAGGCAGCTGATCCACTTCTCTGAGGAGGACCGGATCACGTCGGCGATGATCAACAATTATATCAAGGCGAAGCTGATTCCCCGGCCAGAAGGAAAAAAATATACCCGCGAGCATTTGGCAGGCCTGACAGAAATCGGTCTTCTCAAACAGGTGCTCACCGTCCAGGATACAGGTTATCTCCTGCAACAGGAACTGGAATCTGCCGGGCCGGAGGAATTTTATGGCAAATTCCTTCAAGTGCTGGACCAGTCTTTGTCGGAAACAGCAGCAAAAATCGATCCCGAATGGGATGACCGTCTTTTGTCCGACATGGCTTTGAAGCTCGCTGTAACAAGCTATTGCCACAAACTCGCCTGCGAAAGCCTTCTTGAATGGATTCGGGCCGGCGGCAAGCCGTGCATGAAATAAAGGCCCTGCTTTGCTCAGCGTCAAAGCAGGGCCTTCACTTTTCGATTTTGGCTTCAGAATTTATGCAGAACGTCCGCGCACATCCTGCAGCGATTTTATGCAAGTATGGGGTATTGGCTTCCAGTCCACTTTCATGAACAAGGCAGCCACCGCGATGGGGATGTACGTAAACATAAACAGCGGGAAGGTAAAAATGTAAAGGACCTTTTTTATTGGCGCACAGTGGATTTTGCGACGCTCTGTGATCGTCGTGATGGCTCCGAGGATGAAGAGGATCCCATAATACATCAAGAAAGAAGATAGGACCGAAGACATGGTCGTTTTCATGATCAGGGATGAATAGTAGGATGGATGCATCATCGCAAACAAAAAGAAGTAGCTGTTCACGAAGACACTCGTAATCGAAATCAGCATCGCCGGCATGATGGTCATTATCATGTCGTAACACGAGAATCGATGATCCTTCGATTTCAGACTACACTTGGCCAAATCGAGTCCATACCGTGCAAAGACCTGGTAAAAGCCTTTTGCCCAGCGCATGCGCTGATTCCATGACTGCTGGAAGGTTGAGGGCTGCTCGTCGTAAAGCATGGCCTTGCCGCAATAACCGATGGTTTCGCCCTGGATAACTTCGCTGATGGAAAACTCAATGTCCTCAGTCAGAAGGAAGTGGATCCAACCGCCGTTCTTTCGAATGATGTCGCGATGGATCAAAAACCCGGTGCCGGAAATGGCGCAGCTATTGCCAAGGATCCTTCTGGGATTGTTGAGGAATTCACCTTCATGCATGAACCACAAGGCATATCCGGCTGTGATCCAGTTTTCCTGATAATTTTTTGAGTTGCGGTAACTGGTCAGCACCCGGTAACCCTGATCAAAGCTGCGGTTCATCTCTGCAATAAAATCCTCATCCAGCAGATTATCCGCGTCAAAGACAAAATAGCCTTCGTATTTTTCCTCCAGCCCCATATTCTTGACTTGTTTGAACAAGAAATCCAATGCGTATCCTTTGCCGACCTGTTTTTTGTCAAAGCGCTCGAAAACCATGGCGCCGGCATCCCTCGCCACGGATGCCGTCTGGTCCGTGCAGTTGTCCGCCACCACAAAAACGTCGACGAGGTCCGCAGGATAGTTTTGATCCTTGATGCTTCTGATCAATTCCCCGATCACCGCCTGTTCATTTCGGGCGGCAACGAATACGGCATAGGCGTGCAGCTTGCAGTGGTTTGGCTGGGCTTTCCTATTTCGTTTGGACCAAATACCTACTGTAATATAAATGACCCGGTAAAGATAAATCACTGTGAAAAAGATAAATATCGCAAAATTCAAGTCCTTAATAAACGACAGCAAAGATAAGACCTCCATCAAAAAAAAATGAACGGTAAAATGCCGTCGCATTGGTTTTATGAACCGCTGTTTCGTCCACGAAATTGTCGGGTTCAAAAAACTTCAACTTTCATAGTTTAGCACATTTTTTCAAAAATCCAATATGTTATTATATGTATATATTTCCGAACCGGCACATCTGGAAGAACCCGGCTTATTTCAAAAACTCAAACCGGTCCGGATCCTCCAGAAACAGATCATACAAATCCTTTCCTGTCGCAGCAGGAATCGGTCCGGGCCATTGGCTGGCCTGGTATATTTTAGGGATCACAAGATTCTTGTAATTGGGATTCGGGATGAAGGTCTCCCCTTTTCCTTCTTTAACGCAAAAATAGGCCGCCCCTTGCTTCTCCTGAATCGCTGTGTAATCTGATGTGAAATGGGTTTCCACAAGATTGCAGATGATCAGGGTTTCGTCTCCAGGGTTTATGGTAACATGACCATAATTTGACGGGACAAAAACCTTTTCTCCGGATTCAGCATATACGAAAACCACTTCTTCCACATCCTGGTCCGGCGTGTTTTTCTGAAAAAGAAACAAGGCTTTGCCTTGCAGAACTTCGTAATACTCGGAATAGGTCTCTTGGTCGTTCTTATGCGGGTGAAAATGCCCGATGGTTTTTATATACTCACCCTGTAGAACCTGGGGCGGGATCACGGTAATATCGTAACGGATGCCCTTCTCCTTCCAAACGGAAGCGCCCTTTTTTCTGGAGTCCCTGAACATATAATAGATTGGAACCCCTTCGCCAGCCGCAATCGGATAAAGGGTCAGTCCTTGCAAAGCCTCCTGAAAGCGGATCTGGGGATCGCACAGATCAAAGCGTTCCAAAACCGGGCTGTTGATTCCATCCACAGCTGAAGCCATTTTAATTCCTCCTGTGTAACCTATTTCGGGTTTATTCAATGGTTTTTTTAATCATGGCTTCTAAATCCTCTAGTTTTTCGGAAGCTGCCCCGGCGCTATCCGCTTTCACAGACATATAGATCTTCAGCTTTGGCTCCGTGCCGGAAGGCCGGATCGCGATCCAGGAGCCGTCCGCCAAGGTCACGTGGATCACATCGGCTTTGGGAAGCTCCGTCTTTTTCAATACCCCGGTCCGAAGGTCATCTTCAGTTTCCAGCCAATAGTCTTTGACCCGCACGGCGTCCAGTCCGGAGAAGATCCCCGGATCCCGATCACGGAACCGGGACATGATCCGGGCGATTTTTTCCTGTCCTTCAATCCCTTCGAAGCTGAATGAAATTTGGTCTTCCTTGTAGTACCCATAGGTCCGGAACAATTCATCAAGCCTCTCCAACAGGCAAATGCCCCTTGATTTACAGGCTGCGGCCATCTCGGCCATCAGCAGCGCCGCCTGGACAGAGTCTTTGTCCCGAACAAAGCTATGGATCAAAAATCCGTTGCTTTCCTCGTAACCAAAAAGGAAATCATGAGCCTGCGAGTCTTCGAATTCTTTTATTTTTTCTCCGATGTATTTGAAGCCGGTCAAAACATCGATGCAGCCCACGCCATAAGACGAGGCGATGGCGGCTCCTAATGAGGATGTAACGATGGTTTTCACGATCACACCATGCTCGGGCAGCCGCCCGGTCCGGGCTCGGCTTTGCAGGATGTAATCGATCATCAGTGCCCCGATTTGATTGCCGGTAAGGAGACAATAGACGTCCTCGGCATCTTTCACCGCCGCGCCCAAACGGTCGGCATCGGGGTCCGTACCCAAGACAAGATCCGCACCGATCCGGCCGGCGAGTTCAAACGCCATCGCGAAAGCTTTGGGATCCTCGGGATTGGGATATTGAACCGTAGGAAATTCAGGGTCGGGCGCGGCCTGCGCTTCAACCACATGGACATCGGTGAAGCCTGCTTGGGCCAAAGCTTCCCGAACCGGTACCAGCCCGGTCCCGTGAAATGGTGTGTATACGATCCGACAGCCGGCGGCATACTGTTTCAGTACTTCCGGATTTAAAACAGTTTGTTTGATATCCCATAGATAATCCTTGAGGATCCCATCCCCAAGCCATTGCAGCAGGCTTTGGGCCTCCGCTTCATGGCACGGCAATCGCAGCACCTCCAGCGCATCCACGATCCCGTTGATGTCGGTGGTCATTTCATCGGCGATTCGATGGGTGAGCTGGCCGCCATCGCTCCAATACAATTTGTATCCGTTGTATTCTTTAGGATTGTGGCTGGCTGTGATCACGATACCGGCTGTTGTATTCAAGGCCCGAATGGCATAAGACAAAAGGGGCGTTGCCGTGATCTCTTTGAAGATGAAGGCTTTAATGCCATTGTTTGCCAAGACCAAAGCGGCCTCCAGCGCAAAATCCTTGGAATGTCTTCGAGAGTCCCATGCGATGACCACCCCTTGCCGGGCCGTGCCCTGCCTCAGGATGTAATTGGCCAGGCCCTGCGTCGTTCTGCGAACCATATAGATGTTCATGCGATGGGTGCCCGCACCCATCAACCCCCGCATACCGGCGGTTCCGAATTCCAGATTTTTATAGAACCGGTCCCGGATCGCTTCGGGATCGCCGGCGATCTCCTGCAGTTCCTGTTTCAGTTCAGGCTCCAGATCTTCTTTCCGGCACCAGCGTTCATAAGTTGAAATATAATGTTCCATATTTCTTCGAATCCTTTTCTGTTCAATCGGGCTTCTTATTGGGCCGGGACGCCGGCTGCCTGGTTTGCCGTTTCCTGTTTCATGATTTTAACAAGATAATTGAGAAATTCCTCCCGCAGCTCCGTGTTTCTGAGAGCATATTCCACGGTCGCTTCCAGAAATCCTTGTTTATCCCCCACGTCATACCGTCTGCCTTCAAAGTCATAAGCATACATGGCTTCCCTTTGCGCCAAGGCCTTCAAGCCGTCAGTCAGCTGGATCTCGCCGCCTTTGCCAGGCTCCGTTTGCTCCAGGATCCCGAAGATTTCCGGACTGATGATATAGCGGCCCAGAATCGCCATGTTGGAAGGCGCGTCCTTCATTGCCGGCTTTTCCACCAAGCCCTTGACTTTGTAAACCCGGTCCTCGATTTGTTTGACGTCGACGATGCCGTATTTGCTGACGTCGTCATCGGATACCTTCTGGACGCCCAGGATCGTGGTCCGGTATTCGTTGTAAACATCGATCATCTGTTTCAGGCAAGGCTTCTGAGCATAGACGATATCATCGCCCAGCAGGACCGCAAAGGGTTCGTTTCCGATAAAATAACGTGCGCAGTAGATGGCGTGTCCTAGGCCTTTGGGCTCCTTTTGACGGATATAATGGATGTTGGCCATTTCAGAAATCTTCCTCACCTGCTCCAGCAGCTCAAGCTTTCCGCTCTTTTCCAATTCCAGCTCCAGCTCCACGGACTTATCGAAATGGTCTTCGATGCTTTTCTTATTTCTTCCTGTGATGATCAGGATTTCTTCGATGCCGGACTCCACGGCTTCCTCGATAATATACTGCAGCGCCGGTTTGTCAACAATGGGAAGCATTTCTTTGGGCTGGGCCTTCGTGGCCGGCAAGAATCGTGTGCCCAGACCGGCCGCCGGAATGATTGCTTTTCTGACTTTCACTGCCAAAGCCTCCTATCAGTTATATGTAAAATATTAGTTATTGATCGTCCTTCCATAACCTTAGATATTATAGTCCAAAATATTTAAGAATACCATAGCAAGCTGCCCTGAAATTCCTCTTCCGTTCGATGGGAATAAGAAAGCGGCGCTCCACAGGGAAACGCCGCTGAATGCGTGCCGGGAATCGCAATGTCCTTCATTCGCTCCAAATCGTCTGGAGTCTTTCGATCAGGTCCTGAAAACGGGACTCCTCGCGGATGAAATCAAAGAGATTGTCCATGGTAAACAGGGCTGTCAGATTCTTGCGGAAGTATTCCGTGGACTGCATGGGTTCCATGAGTTCCACATGGTCGAACAGCCTGTTTCGGTGCAAGCCCTGAGTGAAGGAACTCACACTGCAATCCTGAAGGCTGCTAAGAATGGCTTCGGCATACTGGAGGGTCTTTTCCCGATCCTGCTGCATCGCATAAAACTGGGTCATTTCCAGATTGTTTGCTAATAGATTGACTGCGTTCAAGTCGAACAGATCAATCATTTCCCGTTGCATCTGCAGCAATCTTGTCCCTAAATCCGGGTCTCCTTCTTTCTGGCAAATATAGGCAAAGGTGCTTAGGGCCGAAATCACATGCTGAACCCGTCCGTACAAATTGGTTTGAAGGAGTTTTTTCGCGTCGTCAAACCGCTGCTGCTTGATGTATAGCGGGACCAGCATATCTTCCGGATTGACCAGGTTCTTCGGGATCCTGGCCAAAGCGGCTTCGGCCTTTTCTGTTTCATTCAGCAGCATATACAAGGTGCCAAGGAGATAGTTGGCGCTGTGGCATATTTCCATATCCGGGCTTTGAGCAGCCTGCTCCAGAAGATAGGTGGCTTTAAGGGCCAAGTCCTGCAGTTGGAGTTCATCCTTGGCTTGATTGAGGAAGCTTGTATACAGAGCGCCGATGCGCAGCTTGAGAAAAAGATTGTTAGGATATTGATATAGCTTGCGTTCACAGAATTCGATGCCCGCTTCGATGGATTCCTGTTCCAAAACCGCAGAGCATTTGCCGGTCAATTCCATGACCTCTTCATCGGAAAGATTGATTTCATATTTCAGAAGGCTGTCTATGGTTGTATTGAAATAACGGGCGATCGAGGGCAACATGGTGATGTCCGGGTATGCCTGGCCGCTTTCCCATTTAGAAACCGCAGGGACCGACACCCCCACGGAACTGGCCAGCTGTTCCTGGGTCACGCTCATCTCCTTGCGCAGATTGTAAATGACCTTTCCGATTGGAAGCCTCATGGGATATCCCTCCATTCATCCTGCTGAACCAAGCATTTGATTAATCATATTGTATCGTCAATCGTAGGATCCCACAAGCTTTTTGTTAATCATAAGGAACATTATTTTAACCAAGGGTAAATCCGGCATGGTCAGTATGGACCCTCCCTTCCACATCGAAACAAAAAAAGAGGCGGCCTGTCAAGGCCGCCCCGCTCCTGATGCACTTGCCCCAAATCGACGGTCCGGACCTTACCGGATCGCTTCTTCGACGATCCTTTGAACTTCTTTGCGGTCCGGTTCATAATAGAAAAGCTTCATATCCATGACCGGGTCCCACGCCATGGTGCTGTGCCCCGGCAGCTGATGATAGGTGATGGCCCCGCTGTCGATGCCGCTGAAGGCCAGCCCCAAAGCCAGCGCCTCGTCCACGGAGATGTTCGTGTCGGTCAGGTTTTCTCTCACGATGTTCAATATTTTCGGCAGCTTGTCGATGTTCTCCGGGCTGAGCAATTGTTTGGCCAGAGAGGTCATAATCAGCGCCTGATGTTTTTGCCGGCCGAAATCCCCCCCCTTGACGGTTTTCCTGGCCCTGGCTAGACGAAGCGCCTGTTCGCCATTGAGATGGTGCTGACCGGCCGTCAAATAGACGCTCACGTAAGGATCCTGGACGGCTTCCGGCAGCGTGATGTCGATGCCGCCAACCGCATCCACGGCTTTAACAAAGCCTTGATAGTCAATCTTTGCATAGTAATTGATTGGAACACCCAGCAAATCGCTGGCGGCCTGGATGCTCATCAGCGTCCCTTGCCGCACGCCGCCTTCCAGAGCGCCCAAAACGTTGGCATGATTGATTTTCGTCAGGCCGACCCCTTCGATGGATACCCGGGTGTCGCGAGGGATGGAGATGACCGACACTTTCTTCGTATCCTGATGGGCAGCGACAAAAATCATAACATCCGTTCGAGAGACCGTGCCATTGTAGCCGTCGGTCCCAAGGAAAAGGAAATGGATCGCACTGGATTTCATTCCCGGCGTTTCCTCACGCGCCGAAGGTTCCGACGCCGCCCTTTCAGTCTGCGCAGGCTGTACAGGCTTTGTGGGCGCATCCTCGGTCATTGCTTCCGGGGCTGCCGTCGAATCCGGCATGGGCGCTGCGCTCCCAGACTCCGGCGTGCCGCTTGCATCGGTCTGCTGAAGCGACTCCGACGCAGGATGGAAAGCAATCTCAGGATGATTCAGGATTTGCCAATAACGGCCATAGGCCGCCAAAGCCAGACAAGCGATCATCACAGAGAAAATCAAGAGCCTATTTTTTTGCTTCAGCTTCAATTTCGTTTCCATATGTTTCATTGAGGCCTTCACACAGGAAAGCTTCCGGCAAATCAGGACAGAATGCTTTCATTCCTGTTGAGGGACTCTTTCCTTTCGAGGGCTTCCTTCTTGTAAAAATGCTGTGCGTCATAGAAATAGTCATAGAAACGATAATGGAGCTTGTACTCCAGCTTCTTGACCTTGTTCAGCACAACCCCCAGAATGTTCACATCCATCCGTTCCAGCTGGTCTTTGATTCGTTTCAGATCCGACATTCTGGTTCGTCCCATTTTAGCCACCAGAAGGGCTGAATCGCCTTTCGAAGCCACCAAGGCTCCGTCAGCGACACTGAGCAGTGCTGGTGTGTCAAAGACAATATAATCATAGTCTTGTTTTTTTCGCAGCTCTGCGATCATCGCATCGAAATTCGGTGATGAAAGCAGCGCTATGGGATTGGGATCCTGACGGCCTGAAGACAGATAGCTGAAATTTTTAATGCTGGTCTTGACGATCGCAGCCTCCAGCTCCGTTCCTCCGGAAAGAAAATTCGATAGCCCCTCCTGAACGTTTTGGTATAGCCTTTTAGCCTTCTCAGGTTTACGCATGTCTGCGTCGATCAGGAGCGTGCGAAAGCCTGCTTTTGCCAAGGCAATGGAGAGATTGATGGCTAAAGTCGTTTTGCCTTCCAAAGGGTTGCAGCTGGTCACAGCAATCATCTGCTGTCTCTGCTTTTTGTTGCTGATCTGGATGTTGGCAGCCAACATCGAATAAGCATCCCGAACGGCTTGATTCTTGTTTTCATAGATTTCAAATGCCGGCATCTGCAACCCCTCCTTTTTCTCTCCATCATCAAATATCATGTTCGGGAATGATTCCCATCAAAGGCAGGCCGAGTATTTTTTCGATTTCTTCCTCTGTTCGGACGGCAGTTCTGAAATATTCCTTGATCCAAACGACGGCCAAGGCAATCATGCCACCGGCAATCATACCAAACAAAGTCTTGATCGCCTTGCGGTCTGGCATTGGCAGCTCTGGGACCTCAGCTTCATCCAGGGTCCCGACGGTTTCGCTGTTGGTGATGATGTTCAGCTGGATTGAGAACTGGTCCGCGGTTGCATCAGCAACGGCAGCGGCCACATAGGGGTCCGGATGGATGGCACGGATCGTAAAAATATTGGATTGCTCATTAGAGTCGATCCGGATCATTTCCGTCAGTTCTTCTTCCGTAATGTCCTGGACATTTTTTTGTCGGACGCCGTCCATAATGGCGGACAATACCGTCCGGCTTGAAATGATCTGCGAATACTGCTGGACTAAATACTCACTCAAGGTAAAGTCGCTCATGCTTAAAGCTCGGTCATCAGCCCGGTCGATGGACTTGATGTACATCTTGACTTCTGCTTCATATTTCGGGTCCGGAAGCTGCGCGCTCAAGTATCCTGCTGTTCCGCCCAAAACAAGAAGAATCGTGATCAGCAGCCAGTTTTTCAATAAAATATATAATATTTTTTTCGGTTCCATGGCTGTCCCCTCACTTTTATATATTTTATCTCATTTTACCATAATTTGTTTGAATATTCTTCTTTTTTTTACATTCCTTGTATCCTCAGCATACAGCCAAATTAGCTAAAAAGCGCCCCATCGGGCAGAACCCAATGGGGCGCTTTCGGTTCAATGCGGAGTCTGATGTTTAAGACATTGTAAGCGCGGAGGCGCTGGATCCGGTCTTCACATTGCTGGAAGTCCAGCCGGTGGTGATCAGGTTTTCAGTACGGCATCCGGTAAGCGTTCCGGAAAGGTAGAAACAATATCTTCCGGTGCCGTCCGCGGAGTAATCCCCTTTGAACAATACATTGCTCACGGTTCCGCCGACTTTGACCCTGCCGTCGCTGCCGTTGAGGCCGGTCCTCTTGATATCCATGTTGATGGCGCTGTCGCTGAGGCCTTCCCAGATGGCGATGCCGGCTTGTTGGGTGCCGTTGATTTTTCCCGTCAGATGGATCCCGGAAGATCCCTGCCCGATGCCGATTCCCAGCGTCGCGTTATAAATTTCAATATTTGCCGTGACGTTTTTGCAGCCGGTGATGCTTGCGCCCACGCAGGGTCTGGTTCCTTCCTGGTACACTTTGACGTTGCCCTTGAAGTTTTCGACGTTGTTGAGCTTGAAAGCATGGGAGTTGGGATTGTTCAATTTCGTAATGGTGGCGTTGATTTCGATATCTTTAACGATGGCGCCGAATTTGTTGCTGATCTCGATGCCGTTGTCGGCGTCGCAGCTGACCATTGCATCTTTGATGGTCACATATTGGATATTGTCCCCCGAATAGTTCGGCTCCAGCGCAATGCCGCCCGGCTGGGTGCTGCAGCCGATTTTTTCGGCAATCACTTTGTCGATCACTAAGTTATAGGCCTTGATGATGCACAGGGCATTGCGTCCGGTGCCCGCCACATCCGCTTTGGCCTGGATGGTGCCGATGGTGCCGTTGGTGACGCCATTCAGGTACAGGCTGTCCCCGGAAGGATTCACATCATAGAGACTTCCAATGCTGAAGTTTTGGCTGCTGTTGATGCTCAGAGAATGAAGGTTCTGGTTATAGGGGCCAGCCGTTCCATAGTTCTGGGAAACATTGCCGTCCGTATGCCAGACCGGGATGGAAAAGTCGCTGCAATTGCTGATCTTCAGGATCGGTCCGGTCGCGCCGGCCTTATGCTTCAAGGTGCCCAATCCATAGATGGAAAAGTTGCTGACTGCCCCAATGGTCAGTCGGTCGACCGTGAAGGTGTATCCTTCAGGGATCAGAAGCGGCAAATGGTTTTTTACTGCGTAGTAGATGATGCTCTGAATGACCGAAGTTTCGTCGGTCCCATTCCCTTTGGCAGGCGTCAGGCCGTTTCCAGGCGCAATCAGCGAAACCGCATTGGCCGGCACGGTGACCTGGACGCTGGCGCTATCCACCACAGGTGTGGTGGTGCCGGTGGTGGTGCTTGTCGTGGTGTCCGTTGTCGTTCCGGTCGTGGTGCCGGTGGTGGTGTCCGTTGTCGTTCCGGTCGTTGTGCCGGTCGTTGTGCCGGTCGGGGTGCTTGTCGTGGTGTCCGTGGTCGTTCCGGTCGGGGTGCCGGTCGGGGTGCTTGTCGTGGTCCCCGTTGTCGTTCCGGTCGTTGTGCCGGTCGGGGCGGTATATTTATTTCTGAAATTGACGGTTGTGGTTTGTCCGCCGGCGATGATCACATCCTGATCGTAATCGCCGATGCTGTAATTGACGGGCATTTTGATTTCAGTGACGGTGTACACCCCGGCAGGTATGCCGGAAATGGTGATGCTGCCCGCGCCGACAATGGAGAAAATTTTCCCTTTTTGCCCTTCAACGGTAAAACTGAAGGTGGCCGGTGTGGCTGGGGTATCTCCAGCGATGGAGGTGGTGATGGTGAGCTTCCCGTTTTGACTGGTGCCTCGGATCGCCGCATAGATAGGTGTGCTGCACAAGGCGATCAACAACAAAATGAGCATGCACAAGGATAGAACTCGGTTAAACTTCTTCATAAAAAAATATTCTCCTTTCGGTAGCTGGCTGCCATTTTACAGGCCCAATAGCTTTGCGTCCCCGGCTTTCACCGGGTTTGCCTTTATCGCTTTGAGAATCAACCCTGCGTATGGTACCGTGAGTCAGTTCTTTGCCGTGCCTATTATAAAACGCATTTGTTGTCGATGTCAAGATTAAATAACAATTTTACAGTTATTGTAAATTTTTCTGCGCTAATATTTATTCTTTTGTCATATTTTTCAATTAATTTCAGATAATGGTTGGTCTCCATAGTCATTCCACGTCGACGGTTTACGGCTCACTCTTAAGAAACTTTCTTTAGGATGGGTTTGCATTGCGGCGCCCTCGGATTCTCTTTGCCATATGGGCAACCCTTTCCTTGACGTTCATGAACTCCTCTGTTTTGAAATAAAACACAGCAAATATAAAATTCGGAATGATCATGGTTGCCAAAAAGGTCAGCATAAAATCAGAAAGAGGCGTTGGTAATCGGATCAGGGCGCATAAATATTCACACACAATGCACGCAAAGAGGACCGAAAAGATGTATGAAAAAAATCTTTTATAATATTGGGCAAGCTTTGACTTAAAACTATATTTATAGAAAATGTATGGATCTACGGTAAATGTGGTGATCTGGCTCACGGTGGTCCCAAGCAAAATGCCCTCGATTCCCAAAGGTTTGACCAGGACCAGGGCGGCGACAATACCGATGACCGCCTCAAAAACCGGCTTGAGCTTAAAATGTATAAACAAGCCGGTGCTGTCTTTGATGGAATTCATCACATGCCGCAGGCCCAACAGGTAAAAATTCATGAGCAGCGTCAAGGTGATGGTCCGGCTGATCAAGAACGCCTTGCCGATCCATAAGGTAATGAACGGATCAAGCAGCGTCCAGAAGCACACCACCGAAAAACCGTAAAGCCAAAAGGTAATTAATTGGTACTGTTCAAATACGGACTGCATCCGCTGCTTGTCGTCCGAGGCGTTCAGGCTGCCGAAGCTGGCGATGGGACCTTTTAAGACATAATAGACAAACTGATTGATCAGACTGGTCAGAGTATAATAATTTGAATACAATGCCACCGGCGTGAGTCCTAAAAAAGCCGAGATGAAGATGTTGGTTGTACTGCTTGTCACGATCCCGCTGGCCGAACGATAGATCAAGGGCGGCAGCATTCGGAACAGCGCCTGGCGTTCAGGCCCGTCGAGCCTTGCATCGTCTTGTACGCTGAGAAAAGGGTACATGCGCTTCGCTTGGATGGAAATAGCGATGTTGTTGAGAAGGGTGCACACTACGGAAATGAGCAAATAAATCAAATAGTTTCTTGTCCAAACAAGAACTGCGATCTGAATGACGTTCTGGATCAATAAAAAAAAGGTGGTGAAAAGCGTGTCGATGTACTTTTTTTGATCCGCGACCACAAGGGGACGCAGGTAAGCGATG
>CALMWJ010000178.1 GCA_937873525.1 uncultured Peptococcaceae bacterium
ATTCAATGTCTTGCCTTGGAATTTTTAAAACATATCGAAAATCTAAGAATAGCTTACGGCGAAGACATCAAGCTTTCGGCCAGCATCGGCATTGCCGTGGAGGGAGAAGGTCCCGTCGATCTTGAGGAACTGCTGAAGCGGGGGGATGCGGCCCTATACAAAGCAAAGCAGAACGGTAAAAATCAATATTGCGTCTGGGAACAGGATATGTTTCAATAATCGATCCGATGGGATCCTTGGAAGGCCATTCAGGAACCCATGAACAAAAAGCAGGGGGCGCGCCCAAGCGTTTGCCCCCTGCTTTTATATGAAAAACATGATGGTCCGGAATGGAATGATGCTATTTTCTCAATACGGCCTGAGCTGCGGCCAGACGCGCAATGGGTACGCGGAAGGGGGAACAGCTGACCACGGTCAGGTTGATGCGGTGGCAAAATTCAACGGATGATGGATTGCCGCCATGTTCACCGCAGATGCCCATTTTAAGTTCGGGTTTCTTGGCTCGGCTCTGTTGTACCGCAATTTGCATCAGCTGACCAACGCCCTGCTGGTCCAAAACCGCGAAGGGATTTTCTTTGAGGATCTTCTGATCAAGATAGTTGTTCATGAATTTACCTTCGGCGTCATCACGGCTGAAGCCCAAGGTGGTTTGAGTCAGGTCATTGGTGCCGAAGGAGAAGAAATCGGACTCCTCTACAATATCCCCGGACATCAGACAGGCGCGGGGCAGCTCGAGCATGGTGCCGACGGTATATTCGATGGCAACACCGGTTTCGGCCATGACCTTGTCCGCCTCTTCCGTGACCACCCTGCGCAGGATCGAGAGCTCGCCACGGTCAATGATGAGAGGAATCTCCACTTCGGGCACGGGATGGAAGCCTTCTTTCAGCAAACGTGCCGAAGCAAGGAAAATAGCTTTGGCCTGCATACGGTAAATTTCAGGATAAAGGATACCGAGACGGCAGCCGCGGGTCCCCAGCATGGGATTGGCTTCGTGGAGAGAACGGACGGTGACCAGCAGCTTTTCGATTTCGGCTTGCCTTTCCGGAGACTGATCGAGGCATTTCAAGGTGTTCAGCTCAATGGCCAGAGATTCGGAATTGGGCAGGAATTCATGAAGCGGGGGGTCGAGAAGCCGGATGGTTACGGCCAGACCGTCCATCGCTTTCAGGATGCCGTAAAAGTCCCCTTCCTGAATGGGGAGCAAACGGTCCAGCGCATGAATGCGGGCTTCCAGGGAATCCGCCATAATCATATCCTGGACAATGGGCAGGCGGTCCTGAGCCATGAACATATGTTCGGTGCGGCAGAGTCCGATGCCTTCAGCACCCATTTCCCGGGCTTTTTTCGCATCGAAGGGCGTGTCGGCGTTGGCATGGACTTCAAGAGTGCGGATGCCGTCCGCCCAGGACAGGAAGACTTGAAATGCATCACTAAGGACTGGGTCGATCAAAGGGACCTGGCCTTTGGCGACGCGGCCGGTGCTGCCGTCCAGGGAGATGAAGTCGTCTTCACACAATACCATGTCACCCACGGTGATGGTTTTGTTGACCACATCCACATTCAATGCATCGCAGCCGCAAACGCAGCATTTGCCCATGCCGCGGGCTACAACGGCAGCGTGGCTGGTCATGCCGCCGCGGCTGGTCAGAATGCCTTGGGCCGCCACAATGCCATGGATGTCGTCTGGGGTGGTTTCGGGACGGACCAGGATTACTTTTTCGCCATTGCTGCCCCGGCGGTCTGCCTCGTTGGCGCTGAAAACGATGTGGCCGCTGGCGGCACCGGGAGAAGCCGGCAGACCGGTTGCTAAAACATCCAGTTTGACCTTCGGATCGATCTGGCGGTGCAGCAGCTGATCCAGAGAAGAGGGATCCACTCTCATAATCGCTTCTTCCTTGGTGATCAAGCCTTCATTGACCATATCCACAGCAACCTGAATGGCGGCCTGGGCGGTCCGTTTGCCGGTCCGTGTCTGGAGCATATAAAGTCGGTTGTTCTGGATCGTGAACTCGATGTCCTGCATATCGCGGTAATGGTTTTCCAGAATATCGCAAATGCTTGTAAACTGGGTATAAACCTCAGGAGAATCTTTTTCCAGTTTGGAGATAGGCAGCGGCGTACGGATACCGGCCACCACATCCTCGCCCTGGGCATTCATCAGATATTCTCCGTACAGCTTTTTTTCCCCGGTGGAGGGGTTCCGGGTGAAGGCCACGCCGGTACCGGAATCATCGCCCATGTTGCCGAAAACCATGCATTGGACGTTGACGGCCGTGCCCAGATCTTCTGAGATCCGATTCAGCTTCCGGTAAACTTCCGCACGGGGGTTGTACCAGGATGCAAATACCGCTTCGATCGAACGGAGGAGCTGGTCCTCGGGTTTCGTTGGAAAATCTTCGCCGGTTTCACGACGTACGATGGCTTTGTATTCTGCAATGAGCTTGCGGAGGGAATCTGCATCCAGGTCCTTGTCATCCTTGACGCTCTGCAGTTTTTTCTGGTTTTCCAAAGCCAGTTCGAAATGAAAATGTTCAACGCCCATTACCACGTCGCCGAACATTTGGATGAACCGGCGGTAGCTGTCCAATGAAAAACGGGGATTTCCGGTGATTTTGATCAGCCCTTCAACGGTTTCGTCATTGAGTCCAAGATTCAGGATCGTGTCCATCATGCCGGGCATGGAGACGGGTGCGCCGGATCGTACGGAGACCAGCAGAGGATCGTTGACGTCGCCGAATTTTTTACCGATTTTTTCTTCAACGGTTTTCAGATTCTCCCACAGCTGCTTTACCATGCCTTCGGGAAACTTTTTGCCTGCTTTAAAATATTCCTTGCAGGTTTCGGTCGTTAACGTCAATCCGGGAGGGACAGGCAATCCGATGTTGGTCATTTCGGCCAGATTGGCGCCTTTGCCGCCCAGCAGCATTTTCATATTGGCCTTTCCTTCATGAAACAGATACACGAATTTCTTCTCAGTCACTACTCAACACTCCTCTGCATGATTTGCATAATTTTACCCGCGGTTTCTTCCATGGCTTTATTTGAAATATCAATGATAGGACAACCGATCTTTTTCATGACGCTTTCCGCGAAATCGATTTCCGTCAGAATACGCTCAAGATTGGCGTAATTGGCATCCGATTGCAAGCCCATTTCCCGCAGCCGGTTGGCGCGGATCGAATGGAGGACCTCAGGCTGGATCGTCAGGCCGATCACTTTGAATCGCGGCAGATGGAACAATTCTCCTGGAACCGGTGTTTCCGGGACCAAGGGGATGTTGGCGGCCTTGATGGCATGATAGGCCAAATACATACAAAGCGGGGTTTTTGAGGTGCGGGAGATCCCGATCAGCACCACATCGGCCTCCTTGATGCCCCGTGCATCTTTCCCGTCATCATAACGAATCGCAAATTCGATGGATTCGACCCGGCGATGATAGGCATTGTCGATCTGATGGGTCAGTCCGGGTTTGAGTCGGGGATCCAGATGTAGCAAATCAGCTATTTGTTGGACATAGGGCCCCAGAATATCCATCGTGGGGATTCCGCTCAGATCGCACTGATCTCTTGTGAAGGCCCGGAGCTCCGGAGAAACGAGGGTATGGGCCACCAGACCCAGTTCAGTCGCTTTTTTTTGCTTTTTGAACTCATCGAGGGCCTGAATCACTGCAGATTCATCCCTTACAAAAGGGAAACGGCGGATTTCCAGATCAGGCACGGCAAATTGACTGACTGCGGCCTGGACAACCTTGGCGCCGGTTTCGCCGATTGAGTCTGATAAGACATAAATCAGCATGACAAGTCTCCTTTGTTGCTTATTATGATCCAAGTTTGACGAAAGCTTTGACGATGGTGGTTTTCGTGATGCGTCCGACCACTTCCATTGGGCTGCCGGGTTGATCATCCTGGCGGCGAACCACCGGAAGGCTGTCAATTTGGTGGTCCTGAAGCTTCTGTGCCGCCGAAAGAAGGGTCTCGTCCGGAGAACAGGTGATCAGATTGGGCATCCGCGTCATGATCATGGAGATTGGGATCGAACGGATCTCCCCCTGGCTGATCGATACTTTCAGCAAATCTTTCCTGGAAATGATGCCGCACAATGCGCCGGCATCATCCGTAATGAATAGGCTTCCCACGTCCCGCATAAAAATTTCAACGATCGCGTCATACACAGAGAGAGCCCCGTTGATGATGATCGGTATTCCCATCCAATCTTGTACGATCAATGAGGTAAGGAGATGGGTCATACGGTCGGGCATGCCGCCGCCGTCATAATAATACCCGACTCTCGGTTTGGCGCCTAAAATCCCGGTTCGTGTTAAAAAGGTGAAATCAGGACGAAGCGTTGCACGCGTCAGGCCCAGGCTTACAGCGATCTCGTCCCCGGTGATGGGGCCTTTTTGGTGTACAATCGAAAGGATTTGCTCCTGCCGTTTCGTCAGAATAATGAGGCTCACCTCCAATAGTCCAGCTTAGATGACAACCCGATGGGAAATAGAGTATCACATTTGCTCAAATTAGCATAATAATGTTATACTATAATCACGTTGGTTTGTCCAGTCTAAAATAACGCAAAATGCGTCTTCCTCAGGTATACATCAAAGTGCCGTGGATGATATAATTTAAACATCCATCGTATTCTAATGAATCTTTAATTTTCGCTTAAAGCCTTTGTAACGTGAACGGTTTATGATAAGGATGTCACAAAGCAAAACGCTTTAAGGAGGATTTATATGAATTATACCGTCGAAGATCTAGAATTTCTCAAAAAAAGAGCGGATATCACCTATGATGAGGCCATGGAGCTATTAAAAAAACACAACGGTGACGCCGTGCTGGCCATCATCGATTTGGAGAAGCAAGGGAAGCTTCGCCCGGACAACAGGGGCGCGTCCGAGAAAAAAGGCAGTGTCCGGGAACGTGGGAAGCTCTCCAGGCTTTTCCGCAAGCTCATGGCACACCGCCTTGTGATTAAAAAGGGAGACATGATCATTGCCAATGTATCCTGGCTTTTCGTGATCATCTCCATCCTTACCGCACCGTGGCTGGTCGCCTTCACCTTTATTGCGACCATGGTTCTTGGCTACAAATATAGCCGGACGGTCAACTGGGCGATGACCGGGGATGAAATCAAGGCCTTTGGCACGAAAGCCGCAGCGGGTTTCAAAGACATGACCAGCAAAGTGTTCGACGAGGAGCCGCCAAAATCGCAACGAGCCCGCGAGGCGGAACCCGCTTCCCAAGAGGCCGCTGCTGAATCGAGGGACAGCGAAACCGCCCAGCCCCAAAAGGAGACTTCGGAGATCATTATCGAATAACCCATGGCGACGAGGAGAGCAACCATGACAAAGATCCTGCTGGTAGAGGATGAATCGAAAATTGCCCGATTCCTGGAGCTGGAGCTGGCCTATGAGGGATATGAAGTCATCGTGGCCGCCGATGGCCGGACAGGCTTGGAAAAAGCCCTTTCCGGTGAAGCGGATCTGGTGGTCCTGGATCTGATGCTTCCTCAGCTCAGCGGAATCGAGGTTTGCCGGCGTCTCCGCCAGACCTCGGATCTTCCGGTCATCATGCTTACCGCGAAGGATGACGTCTGTGACAAGGTGAACGGCCTGGATACCGGTGCGGATGATTATATGACCAAACCCTTCGCCATCGAGGAGCTGCTGGCCAGGATCCGGAACATTCTGCAGCGCCGGCTCAAGCAACGCAATACCCCCTTGACCTCCGAGCCGCTCAGGCTCGGGGGTTTGGCAATGGATATCGATGCCCATACCGTCCATTTCAACAGAAATGAGATCAGTTTGACCAAAAGGGAGTTCGATTTACTGGAGTATCTGATGCGGCACCAGAATATCGTGGTCACCCGTGACAAGCTGCTGGACCAGGTCTGGGGCTATGATTATGCCGGCGATACCAATGTGGTGGATGTGTATATACGTTATCTGCGATCGAAAATCGATGACCCTTTCAACGTTTCCCTGATCCATACCGTCCGGGGCGTGGGGTATGTCATGCGCTATGAATAAAAAGAGCATCCCGGAAAAACGCTCCGGTACAGTGGAGACATCGGTTTTGTCCGTCAATCGGCTCAGCGACCGGGTCAACAGATCCTTCAACCATTTACTGAGCAACCTCAGGCTTTCCATCAGTCTGAGGATCACCATCAACTATTGGCGCATGCTGCTTAAATCGGCCATCATCCTATGGCTGATTTTTTCCTGTATATTTATTGGTGCGGTCTGGATCGATGCACAGCAGCAGGCGGAACAGGAAACGGCGCAGCTGAAAACGGTCCTGGAAACGGAGGCGCCCTACAGCCCGCTGCAGCCTTCGGAACGTATGAGGATCAGGATTCTGGACCCCATGGGGCAATCCTTTTATTCAAATTGGTATACCGATGAGAGGATGGCAGGTTTTTGGCCCTTGCGGGATCCCTGGCCGGTTTGGATCGACTGGCGCAGCCGTTTTGCCAGCCTCCAGACCAGCCGGACGCTGGCGATCGGTTCGGACCGCTGGACGCTGATCTTTTCGTATGATCTATCCCAGCGGATTCGTTACTACCTTTTCGCAATCCTCGGACTCATGGCGGTCGACATGTTCCGAATGACCTATTTTCTTTTGAGGAGCAAGACACTGAATCAATCGGTTCTTCAGCCGATTGAAGAAATTGCCGAAATCTCCAGAAAAATAACAGCGGAAAGTCTGAATCAACGGATCAACATTCATGGCACCCAAAATGAGCTGAAGGATCTGGCCCAAGTGATCAACGGCCTGCTTGACCGCCTGGAATCCGCCTATAACAGCCAGAAGCAATTTGTTTCTGACGCTTCCCATGAACTCAGGACCCCCATCGCGGTCATCCAAGGATATGCCAGCTTGCTGGAGCGATGGGGCAAGAGCGATCCGGAGGTGATGGAGGAGTCCCTGTCCGCCATCGTCAATGAAGCGTCGAATATGCAGAAACTCGTTGAAAATCTGCTGTTCCTGGCACGCCACGACAAACAATCCTGGAAGCTTTCCGTCGAACCCGTCCTGGCACGGGACCTGGTCGAAGAGATCGCCAAAGACACAGAGGTCATTGCGGTGCATCATCTCGTGAAAAGCGGTCCGATGGAAGAAAGCCTTGTTCAAGCGGATAAAAATGCTTTGAAACAGGCTTTGCGGATCTTTGCGGACAATAGTATGAAATATACGCCCGAAGGCGGACAAATCGGCTTTTCCTGCACCCGTGAGGGCGAATGGGCTGTTCTGACCGTTTGGGATACGGGGCAAGGCATCGGAAAAGAAGAGCTGGGGAAGATCTTTGACCGCTTTTATCGCGCGGACCAAGCAAGAAACAGCAGCGGAAACAACCAAAGCTATGGTTTGGGACTGTCGATTGCGAGGATCATCGTCTCAGGCCACGGCGGCAAGATCCGGGTTCGTTCCACGCCCGGATGCGGTTCAGAGTTTTCGATCCTGCTGAAGCGCGAACAGGGATAAAACCGGAAGGGAGGCCAACCCCTATGACGACATTGCCGATCATTGCGCTGCTCTATGATTTTGACCGCACACTTTCTCCGAAGGATATGCAGGAAGACAGCTTTATACCCAGCATCGCCATGCCTTCCGCCCAATTCTGGCATGAATCCAACGGCATGGCGGAAGCACATCATATGGACAAAGTACTGGCTTACATGTACCTGATGCTAAAAAAATCCAAAGAGAAGGGACGTTCCATCCGCCGTGAAGCCTTTCAGGAATACGGTCGTTCCGTCGAGCTTTTCCCGGGCGTTCCCCAGTGGTTTGACCGCATCAATGAATATGGCGCTTGCCAAGGCTATCAGATCCATCACTATATCATTTCCTCCGGTTTGATGGAAATCATTGAAGGAACGGAAATCGCCCGCTTTTTTAAAGCCATTTTTGCTTCCGCGTATTATTACGATGAAACAGGCGCCGCGCAGTGGCCGGCCCTGGCGGTCAATTACACCTCCAAAACACAATACCTGTTCCGCATCAACAAAGGGATCCTGGATGTCAACCGGGATGAGGAAGTCAACACCCACATGCCGGACAGCATTCGTCCGGTGACGTTCCCCCGCATGATCTATCTTGGGGATGGATTCACCGACGTTCCCTGCATGAAGCTGGTCCGTGAAAACGGCGGCCATTCCATCGCCGTCTATCAGGGACAGACCAATGAGAGCATTGCCGCGCTGATGAAGGATGACCGGGTGGATTGTGTTTTCCCCGCAGATTACCGGACGGGCAGCGCATTGGATCAGTACGTTCACCATGTCATCGACAAAATCACAGCCAATGACAGGATCCAGAAGATCTATCTTGAACAGAAAGAAGCCATTTCCGCAATAAAATTATAGCTTAGAAATCAGGTGAATCGTGAAGGCAACCATCAACCGAAGCCATCCGCATTGGCCGGCGGCTTGTCAGATGGCCATGACCCTGGGATACGCCCCCGTTTTCATTCAACGAGGCGACGCATCTTCCGATGCATTGCGCCTCTTTTGGCGTTCGGTCCAAGCCCATCCGGTCCAGGGCCTGGTTCGAGGCTGGCTGGCGCTGGAGATCTACTGGGAATGCGTTTGCCATATCCAATATATCCTTCACCAGGCCGAAGCTTTGCGCAATCCGGAGAACCGTGAACTGGTGGATCAGATCGTCGCCCACTGCATGGAGGACCTCTCCACCAATGCACGCGGGGGGTGGGGTGAATTGTCCGGCCTTGCCGTCCAGAAGCTGCGCCACATCGTATATTACGAAGACGTGAAGGAATACGCCACAGTCTTTGATGACGATTCCGCCGGCGATGATCCGGAAGAACCCGAAACAATTGAATGAACGGCCATGGACGGTGTTATGGCCATCGAATAGATTGATACTTGCCGCTGTGCGTATCGAGTGATAAAATATATAGAATAGATATAACCTCATCTCCTTTTGAGGTGGGGTAGAGGTTGCGGCGAACATCAGTAGCTTCCGGGAGTCGGCAGATGTTGATCGGGAGCAAAAGGGGACACCGCCGAAGCATAGGCCTTGCACAGGCCCATGCTGGGTCTGTATTCAACAAATGCAGAACTGTCACCGTCCATCGGTGGAGCACTATCTCACGATCAGCCGGATGACCTGCCGGCGTAAATGACAACTCAACGCAAAGGAGAATCCGAATGAAGCTTCATGGCACCATGGCAATCAACGAAAAAGGACATCTGACGATCGGCGGCTGCGATACGACCGCTTTAGCCGAAGAATTCGGCACGCCGCTCTACATCATTGACGAAGAACTCTTGCGGAGCACCTGCCGCGCCTTTCATAAAGCCTACATCGAGGGATATCCTGGCGCAGAGGTGGTCTATGCCAGCAAGGCATTCATGACCATGGCGATGGCGCGGATCATCGCCCAGGAGGACCTGGGCATTGACGCAGTTTCCCAAGGCGAGCTCTATACCGCCCTGAAGGCCGGCGTGGATCCTTCAAGGATCATCTTTCATGGCAACAACAAATCTCAAACTGAGCTCCGATATGCGCTGGAAAATCAGATCAGCCGCTTTATTGTGGACAACCTGCATGAGCTGGAGGTGCTGGATCAGCTTGCCGGCTCCATGGACTTGTGTCCGAAGATCCTATTCAGGATCCAGCCGGGGATCGAAGCCCATACCCATGAATATATCCAGACGGGGAAGATCGATTCAAAATTCGGCCTTAGCATCGCCACCGGGCAGGCCATGGAAGCGGCCAAGGCCGCCCTGCAAAAAGAGCATGTTGAACTGGTTGGCATGCATTGCCATATCGGCTCTCAGATTTTTGAGATCGAATCCTTCCGGCAGGCATCCCGGATCATGGCGCATTTCCTCAAGGAGGTCCAAAGAGAAACCGGAAAGATCCTGGAGGAGCTCAATATGGGCGGCGGCTTCGGGATTTATTACCGGGAAGGCGATTCACCGGCCCCCGTCAGCGACTTTGCCGAAATGACTTTTGAGACGCTGGCGGAGGAATTCCGCTTCCTTGATTTTCCCATGCCGAAACGTCTGACGGTTGAACCCGGCCGATCCATCATCGGTCCTGCCGGCAGCACCTTATATACGGTCGGCTCCGTTAAAACCATTCCCTGCGTCCGCACTTACGTCGCCATTGACGGCGGTATGGCCGACAATCCAAGGCCAGCCCTTTATCAGGCAAAATACGAAATGGCACTGGCCAACAAAATGGACGTCCCCAACCAGATCGTTGCATCGGTTACCGGAAAATGCTGCGAATCCGGCGATATGCTGATCTGGGATGCTTCCATGCCGTGGGTGCAGCCCGGCGATTTGCTTCTGGTGTCCTGTACAGGAGCCTATAACTATTCCATGTCCAGCAACTACAACCGGCTTCTCAAGCCGGCGGTGGTTCTGGTCAAAGACGGCAAAGCCGATGTGATCGTTAAAAGAGAAACCTTTGAAGACCTGGTCCGTAACGACATCATACCGGACCGGCTCAAATAAGTCAGATTAAGGGGTAAATCCATGTCTTTTCTAATCGATAAACTGCTGGTCCTGAGTGTGGTCCTGGTCTCTTTAACCACCCATGAATTCTGTCATGGATTGGTGGCCTTAAGCCTCGGAGACAAAACGGCCAAGCTTCAGGGCCGCCTTTCTTTAAACCCGATCAAGCATGTTGATCCGGTGGGGCTGCTGATGCTGATGGTCGCCAATTTCGGCTGGGCAAAGCCGGTTCCGGTGGACCCCCGGAATTTCAGAAAAACAGATTTGGCCACGGGAATGCTTCTAACCGCCTTAGCCGGTCCCATGGCCAATGTTTTGCTGGTTTTTATCGGGGTTATGGCCGTTTCGGCCATTCCGTCGCTCTACCTCCAGAGCCATGACGTGTTGTGGACCTTTCTGAGTTACTTTATTGTGATCAATGCGAACCTGGCATTTTTCAACCTGCTGCCAGTACCGCCTCTGGACGGCTCAAAAATACTCTTTGGAATTTTACCTAAGCGTTTTTACAGCATTTTATATGTCATGGAACGTTACAGCGCGATCCTGCTGCTGCTCCTGATCGTTTCAGGCGGGGTCCGGTATATCATCCAGCCGTTGTCCCAAGGGATCATTTCCGCATTTTTTGACCTGGCGGGAATCATCTTCAAAACATATTAGGAGGAACCATTATGCCCATCCAAGAAGCGAAGTACCAGGGAACCATATTAAGCGGCATGCGTCCCACCGGACGTCTGCATATCGGACACCTCAGCGTCCTGGAAAACTGGGCCGCCATGCAGGACAATTACCGATGTTTTTTTATGATCGCTGACTGGCATGCCTTGACCACAGGGTATGATGATACCGAAAAAATTCCCGAAAATATTCGAATGGTGCTGCTGGACTGGCTGGCCGCCGGCCTGGATCCTGAAAAATCCACGATTTTTATCCAGTCCCATGTCAAAGCCCATGCGGAACTGACCCTTTTGCTGGGCATGAACACGCCTTTATCCTGGCTGGAAAGAGTCCCCACCTACAAAGACCAGCTGCTGCAGCTCGGAGAACAGGGAAAAGACATCAACACCTATGGCTTCCTGGGATATCCTTTGCTGATGGCTGCCGATATCCTGGTTTACAGGGCCGATACGGTCCCTGTGGGAGAGGATCAGCTGCCTCATTTGGAATTTACCCGTGAAATCGGGCGCCGGTTCAATCATTTGTATCAGGTCGAGGTTTTTCCGGAAGCCAAAGCGAAGCTGGCAAAAATCGCTGCCTTGCCCGGGGTGGACGGAAGAAAGATGAGCAAAAGCTATCACAATGATATCGCCTTGAGCGCCAGCCTCCAGGAAGTTGAAGAACGGGTCCGCGCCATGGTCACCGATCCGGCCCGGATCCGCAAAACCGACCCTGGACATCCGGAAGTATGTATCGTAAATAAATATCAGAGCATATACAACGAGAATGCGCTGGAAGAGATCCAGACGTCCTGCCGGGCCGGACAAATCGGCTGTACGGAGTGCAAGAAACGCCTGGCGGCCTGCATCAATCAGAAGCTGGAGCCGATCCGTCAGCGGAGAATCCATTATGAGGAGAATCCCCAGCTGCTGGACAAAATTCTGCAAGAAGGGGATGCCGCAGCTTGTCTGGAGGCAGAAAAGACCTTGAAACTGGTTCGCAAAGCAATCCATTTCTAAACAGTGGAAAGGATCAACAATGGACTACCAAGTGGTTTTGCCGGTGTTCGAAGGTCCTATGGACCTGTTGCTGCATCTGATCGACAGCAATGAACTGGATATCTATAATATCCCCATCGCATTCATCACAGGGCAGTATATGGATTACCTCAACCAGGCCCAGGAAATCGATCTGACGCTCTCAGGCGATTTTGTCCTGATGGCCGGAACCTTGCTGACGATCAAAGCACGCACCCTGCTGCCTAAGCGAACCCAGCCCTCCGAAGAAGAAGGGGCGCCGGAAGACCCTCGCGATGAATTGGTTGAGAAACTGCTGGAGTATCGTCTTTATAAAGAGAAGGCTTCTGAATTCAAGGCCATGGAGCACAGCCAGTCCAGGATCTTTTTCAGGGAAGTCGACGATAAATCCCTGCTGAAGCTTTTCCCGGCACCAAATCCAATCGGAAAGCTGACCACGGAGGATTTGTCTAAAACCTTCATGCAAATTCTTGAGAGCATGATCAGCCGTGAAAGGACCCTTCAGTTGCCGAAGGAAACCGTGACCATCCAGGCAAGGATCGCTTTTTTGCTGAAGGTGATCCGCCAGCAGCCCGGCGGCATCGCGTTCAGGTCTCTGCTGGGCGGAGATTCCCTGAGGACGGTGGTGACGACCTTCATGGCGCTGCTCGAATTGCTGCACCGCGGCAGGATTTGGGCCCGGCAAAAAGAGGCCTTCGGAGAAATATATATTTTCTACAATGATTTGTATAGAAAGGAAGGGGATCCCGGTGAATTTGTTTCCTGATGAAGGGAAAAGACTGCTGGAAGCCCTCTTGCTTTGTTCAGCGGAGCCGCTGACCTTGAAGGTGCTGACCGAAATCACCGACTACGAATCTTCTGAGATCCTGGATCTGCTTTCTGAAATCCAAAGGGATTATCAGCAGCAGAGCCGTGGTTTCGCCTTGACGGAAATTGCCGGCGGTTGGATGTTCGCAACCTATCCGGAGCATGCGCCTTACATCGAAAAACTGGTCAAACCCCGGCTTTCCTCCCTGAGCCAAGCCGCTTTGGAAGTGCTTTCTATTGTCGCCTACCGTCAGCCGATCACTCGGGCTGAAATCGAGGAGATTCGCGGGGTAAGCTGTGACTCCTCCCTGGGAACCCTGCTGGACCGTGCGCTTGTAGAAGAAAAAGGCCGAAAAGACGCTCCGGGACGGCCGATCCTGTTTGGTACGACCACGGACTTTTTAAAATATTTCGGTCTATCCTCCTTGAAAGATCTCCCGGCCTTTCCAAGCCTGCCGGCCGGCGGAGAGGATGACCGCAGCACGGATCATACGATCTGTTCATAAGAAGGAGAGATTTATGGGTTTTATTTATGATGCCCGATCGATCGCGTTTCGCGATCCGGCTGCCCGGAACATCGTTGAGGTGATGATTTTATATCCGGGCTTCCATGCCTTGGTTTTTCATCGGATCGCACATTTCCTGTATGAGGTCCGCTTGTTTTTTCTTGCAAGGTTTATTTCCCAGTTCAGCCGTTTCATGACCGGCATTGAAATCCATCCAGGTGCCGTGATCGGCAAAGGCCTCTTTATCGACCATGGCATGGGCATCGTGATCGGCGAAACCGCCGAGGTGGGGGACGACTGCACCATCTATCATAACGTGACCTTGGGCGGCACAGGACACGATACTGGCAAACGCCATCCTACGCTTGGCAACAATGTTCTTGTCAGCACCGGTGCAAAAATCCTTGGCCCGATTTATATCGGAGACAATGCCCGCATCGGCGCCAACTCTGTGGTGCTCAAAAATGTGGATCCGAATGCCACGGTGGTCGGCGTCCCGGGAACCGTGGTCCGGCTGAATGGAAAACCGGTGGATAAATCTTCAGAGGCTTTGGATCAAATCAACATGCCGGATCCGGTCGCCAACGAACTCCAGCTGCTGGAAAAACGTCTTGAAGCGCTGGAATTGCTGCATCGAAAGGAAATTCAAAACGATGAAGATATTCAATAGCCTGGTGGAGTTGATCGGCCATACCCCTTTGGTCGCTTTGCCGCGCCTGAGCCATGCGCTGGGTTTGGACAAACCCCTTCTGGCGAAACTTGAAGCATTCAATCCGCTGGGCAGCGTGAAGGACCGTGCGGCGCTGGGAATGATCGAACAGGCCGAGAAGGATGGCCGTCTGACTCCGGAAACCGTGATCATTGAGCCAACCAGCGGCAACACGGGCATTGGACTGGCTTTTATTTCAGTGATCAAGGGCTATCGCCTGATCCTGACCATGCCGGAAACCATGAGTTTGGAACGCCGCAAGCTTCTTCGCGCCTTGGGCGCGGAGATCCATCTGACACCAGGACAGCTGGGAATGGCCGGCGCCATTGAGCGTGCCAATGAATTGGCCGCAATGCAGCCCAAAGCCTTTATTCCGATGCAGTTCGACAATCCGGCAAATCCCCAGTCCCATGTTCATACCACCGCGGAGGAAATCTGGCAGGATACGGATGGGACAGCCGATTGTTTTGTAGCCTGCGTCGGCACCGCCGGTACCCTGATGGGCGTGGGCCGAGGCTTGAAAGCGCATAATCCCGGCATCGAGATCATTGCCGTCGAGCCTGCAAGGTCGGCGCTGCTGTCCGGCGGGAAAGCCGGCCCCCATAAAATACAAGGGATCGGCGCGAATTTCATTCCGGGAAATTTTGATGCCGCCCAGGTGGATCAGGTCATCACCATATCGGATGAGGAAGCCTATGATTTTGCGCGAAGACTGGGTCGACACGAAGGGATCCTCGCAGGCATTTCTTCCGGCGCAGCCGTTTCCGCCGCGGCAAAACTGGCAAAACAGCCCGGTTATGCCGGGAAAAATATCGTTGTCCTGCTGCCGGATACCGGTGAGCGTTACTTATCCACGGATTTGTTTGAATAAATGTATCAAGACACGAACGGGAGGTGAGGTTTTGGAACGTTTGCAGAAATATCTGTCACGCTGCGGCGTAGCTTCCCGGCGCCACGCAGAACAGATGATTCTTGGAGGCCGGGTTTGCGTCAATGGCCGCATCATTCATGAAATGGGCGTTCAGGTGGATGAGGCCAGGGACTCGGTAACGGTCGATGGAAAACCGGTCCTTCCGTCACCGGACAAGGTCTATTACATGCTCAACAAACCGCAGGCGGTGGTTACCACCTGCGAGGACCCTCAAGGCAGAAAAACCGTTCTGGATCTGCTTCCGAAGGAATTGAGGATCTATCCTGTGGGCCGTTTGGATTATATGACCGAAGGCTTGCTGTTGTTAACCAATGACGGGGAGTTGGCAAACAGGATGGCTCACCCGAAATATAAAATTTCAAAAAGATACTTGGTTTTTGTCAGGGGGTTCTTGACCGATAAAATGATCCAGACCCTGCAAAGAGGTATTGCGTTGGAGGATGGACCGACCATGCCGGCAAAGCTGGAATTGCTTGAACGGGATGCGTCGCAGAGCACGTTCTATCTGACGATTTTCGAAGGCCGGAACCGTCAGGTTCGACGGATGTGTGAAGCCATAGGTTTGCCCGTCCTCCGACTCCGTAGAGTCCAGGTCGGATTTCTTCAATTAGGCGATTTGCCTGCGGGAAAATATCGGCCCTTGACGGTCAAAGAAGTTAAACAATTAAGAAAACTTTTATGTGGCCAGGAAGGCCCGCCATGATAAGCATTGCTTTTTTATGTGATATATATTATACTTTATCAGTATAAAACGCTTTGTTGCCAAGGTGTTAAAGGAGTTGAGCCGCCTACGATGGAATATGGTTCCAAGAAAATTGCCTCCGCAGCGATTCGCATGGCCCTGACTGAAAGCCGTGAGGAAGAGCAAAAGCTTAAAGCCGCGTTGGCCCATATAGGGATTCGATCCGTCGCTGTGGATTATGGTGGCGATTTTGCTTTGTCTGCAAAAAAAATGATCGAACGGGCTGTGGTTGCCGCCAAACGGGAACATGTGATCAAAGACAACCATTATGACGAGGGCGCGGTGGCAGGCGCCACCCGAGAAGCCCTGGCCCAGATTTTATCCAAGGCCTATGGCTTGAATGTGGGCGGCAAATTGGCCATCGCCCGTTATGGGGACCATATCTCTGTGGCTGTTTACCTGGCCATCGGGCTGCTTCACTTAAATGAGGTTGCCATCGGACTGGCCCATCGGGTGGCCCCGGACATGGATCTTAAAACCCTTGACAAGGGCAGCGATGCTTCAACCGGAAATAGAATTCCTGAAGGAGGAGACTCCCATTCAGATCACCATTGACGGGCCTGCCGGGGCTGGAAAAAGCACAGTGGCCAAGGCCGTTGCCGCAAAACTTAATTTTGTCTATATTGATACCGGCGCCATGTACCGGGCGGTGGCCTGGCTGGCTGACCGGCATGATGTGACGATGGATGACCATTCCGGCTTAGCTAAACTGGCCGCCAAGGCCGACATCCGCTTTGAAAACAACCCTTCGGGCGTCCAGAAAATCATATGTAATCACATCGATGTGACCGATATGATCCGCAGTCCCCGAATCAGCCGTCTGGTGGCTGAGGTGGCCTCCGTTGCCGGCGTCCGCCAGGCCTTGGTCAAAATGCAGCAATCCCTTGCCGCCGACCATCATGTGGTCATGGACGGCAGAGATGCGGGAACGGTGATCCTGCCCAAAGCCCAATACAAGATTTTTTTAACCGCAACCGTGGAAGAACGGGCCCGGCGGCGCATGGCGCAGATCAAAGATCAAGGCCAGAGCCAATCCCTGGATGAAGTCATCCGGGATATGAAAATCCGTGATTATCAGGACGAACATCGCAGCAACAGCCCTCTAATACCGGCTGAGGACGCGATCATCTTGGATTGCACCAATCTGAGCCTTGATGAAACGGTCGCTGAGGTCCTGAAGATCGTCCAAGCCGGTAAAAAGAAGACTTGAGGACTTCAGGCGCATCAAAAACAAGAGAGGCATCGTTCATGTTTTATCGAATCATGGTGGTGGTCGCCCGTTGGCTGATATTCCCGTTTCTGCGTTTATTCAATCGAGTAAGGATCACCGGAACGGAAAATATCCCGAAGCAAGGCGCACTGGTTCTGGCTGCCAACCACTTAAGTCTGTGGGATCCGATCTATTTATTCTGCTGCGTTGACCGCAAGCTGAATTTCATGGCAAAAGCTGAATTGTTCAAGATTCCTGTGATCGGCTGGGTCATTGAGCATGTCCACGGCTTCCCGGTCCATCGCAATACCATCGACCGGACTGCCTTAAAAAAGTCCTCAGAGGTTTTGGAAAAAGGAGAGACCTTGGTGCTCTTCCCCGAAGGCACACGCAGCCGGACCGGTGAATTGCTGCCCTTCTATGACGGCGCCGTTCTGTTCGCCCAAAGATCGTCCGCGCCAGTGATCCCCGCGGCGATCCTCAATACTCAAAAATCCTTTCCGGCAGGGTTTCGACAGACGATCCATATCCGTTTTGGACAGCCCATTGATTTTTCCGAATACCAGGAACGGAAAATCAATTCTGCGCTTCTTCATGAGATGACGGATCAGCTTCGGAACCGTATCCAGCAGCTTCAGGAGGAAAATCTCAATTCATGAAAGTGATCGTTGCGGAAAAAGCGGGAATGTGCTATGGCGTAAAACGTGCCATTGATTTGGCGCTGGATGCAGCACAACGACTTGCCCAGGTTCAGACCTTGGGTCCTATTGTCCATAATACACAGGTTACACAGCGCATGGAATCCCACGGAATCCTGGAAAAAACACTCGATACCGTCACACCCGGGGCGGCTGTGGTGATCCGAAGCCACGGCACAGGACCGGAGGCTTACCGGCAATTGGAAGAAGCCGGGTGCGAAATCATCGACGGCACCTGTCCCTTTGTTTCACGGGTCGTCCGTTTGGGCCTTGAGGCCATCGAGCAAGGGTATCAGATATGGATCCTCGGCGACGAGAAACACCCTGAGATCCAGGGCTATATGGCCTGGCTTCAGGATCATTGCAGGATCATCGCCGATCCCGACCAGGTGTTTCAGGAAAAGGAGCTGCCGGAAAAAATCGCCTTGATGGCGCAAACCACAGAAAATACAGACCGTTTCGAACAAATGGTCCAAAATGTCATCCAGACCGGCCGAACACCCAAAGTGTTCAACACCATTTGCAATGCAACCCAGGAACGGCGGCAAGCCGCGGAGACATTGGCCGCCCAGGTCGAGCTGGTTCTCGTGATCGGCGGCAAGCACAGCGCCAATACCGCAAAATTAGGCGAATACTGCCGTAAAATCCAGCCTAATACATATATTATAGAAAAATATTCAGATATTGATTTGAACTGGTTAAAAGGTATACAGTTAATTGGGATCACGGCAGGGGCTTCAACCCCTGAGTGGATAATCAAGGAGGTTGTTGAGAAGATGGAAGAGTTCAAAGATCAGGCAATGGAGCAGAACGCTCAAAACACAGAAACAGAGCAGGAAATGGAAGCATCTTTTTCTGACCTGGAGGCCCAGATGGGCTGCAAGGAATTCCATCCTGGCGATGTGGTAAAGGGAATTGTCGTGAAGGTATCCTCCGATGAAGTGCTCGTGGATATTGGCTACAAATCGGAAGGGATCATACCTGCCTTTGAGCTGGCCTTTACAAAAGTCGACCCTTCTGCCGTTGTACAAGTCGGCGATGAAATTTCCGCGGCAGTCGTCAAAGAGGACCGGGAGGGCAACATTATCCTTTCCCGTAAAAATGCCCTTTTTGAAGAAAAAATAGATGCGTTGGAGCAAGCTTTCGAAAACGGGGAAACGGTGACCGCCACCGTCATCGATGTGGTGAAGGGCGGTCTGCTGGTGGATGTGGGGATGAGAGGCTTTGTGCCGGCTTCCCATATTGAACGTGGTTTTGTCAAAGATCTCAATGAGTATCTTAAGAAAACCTTGGATTTCAAAATCATCGAACTGAACCGGGCAGCCCGAAAAGTGATCCTTTCCCGCAAAGCCCTGCTGGAAGCCGAATACCAGGAACAGAAGGAAAGCTTCTGGAACAACATAACGGAGGGCGAAATCCGCAAGGGAACCGTCAAACGCTTGACCGACTTCGGTGCCTTTGTCGACATCGGCGGCTGCGACGGACTGCTCCACGTATCGGAAATGGGCTGGGGCAAGGTTGGCAAACCCTCCGACGTGGTTGCCATCAATGACGTCATCGACGTCTATGTGCTGAAAGTTGACCGGGAGAAGGAAAAGGTATCCCTGAGCCTGAAGCAGCTGGGACCGAATCCATGGGAAATTGCCGATAAGAAATACATCGCCGGCGAGATTTATCCCGGTAAAGTCATGCGCACCGCCGCTTTCGGCGCGTTTATCCAGCTGGAGCCCGGCCTGGAAGGCCTGGCCCACATTTCCCAGCTGGCCAAGTTCCGCGTCAACAAAGTCGAGGATGTCTTGCAAGCCGGCCAGGAGATCCCGGTCAAAATCCTTGAAATTGACATGGAGAAAAAACGGATCAGCTTGAGTGTCAAAGAAGCCATCGAACTTCAGAAGCCTGAAATGACTGAGGAAGCTTATGAAGGCGAACCATTGAAAGAGATTGCCGCCCCGGCAGCGGAAGAAGTGAAAACCGAAACCCCGGCCGTGGAAGCTGCGGCGGAAGCGCCCGAAGGCATTCATGTGGATGCCGAGTAATACCTGCTCCTTAAATCCGCTGAAAGAATAAGGACCCGATCCCTTGGCAGCGTTTCTGTCAAGGGATCTTTTTGAGCCTGCCGCATCCAACAGATACGGTCGTTGCACACACCAAGCAAGGAGAATGCATTTTTGGAAACGATTTTATGGAACCCTTCCGCAACACCTTTGGTCAGGGAGAGCCTGATCAAAGCCAATCTGATTCTATTTGATTTAGACGGTACCTTGATCGATTCAGGCGAAGGGATTTTCAATAGCCTTCGTTATATGATGGAACAGATGGGTTTGCCCGCACGCAGCAACGATGAGCTTGCCTGCTTTGTCGGCCCGCCGCTGCGGGACACCCTGTGCCATACCTTTGGCTTCAGTTCTGAAAAAGCTGAAGAAGCCCTCGACTGCTACCGTCATTATTATACCCGTGCGGGACTCTATGAAGGGCGGCCTTATGAAGGTTTGGCAGAGGTATTAAGCACGCTTCAGAACGAAGGAAAGGTTCTGACCGTCGCCACCTCCAAACCCTGGGTCTATGCCCACCGCATCTTGGCTCATTTCCAGCTAAGGTCCTATTTTGACACCGTATTCGGCTGCTACCGGGATGGGCGCTTGGATTCCAAGGAGGCCGTCGTAAACGCCGTTTTGAACCATTACCGGGGGGATCATCGCCTGGGCGGCGGACGTTTGCTTCAGAGCGCCTTAAAACACCCTCTGGGACACGATTGCCTTCCGATGATGATCGGGGACCGCCATTATGATGTTCTCGGGGCTGCAAAGAATGGCATTCAAAGCATCGGCGTCGCCTATGGCTATGGCAGCAGCCAGGAACTTCTGAACAGCGGCGCTTTGGCGGTTGTTCAGCACACCCGTCAGCTGGCAAGCCTGTTGATTCCCCAACCATAACCGATCGACCCTATTGCGAGGATTTCATGGCTAACATTATTGAAGCACAGCACCTAACAAAATATTTCGGCGCCGCATGTCTCTTTGAAGACCTTTCCCTAAGCCTTGAATCCGGGGAAAAAGCGGCTTTGATCGGAGCCAATGGCGTGGGCAAAACCACGCTGATGAATTGCCTGATGGGCAAGGAGAGCCTTGACGGCGGCACGATTCGTCTGGAATCGGGAGCCACCATCGGATATCTCGAACAAATCCCCTCCTATTCAGAGGATACAACCTTGATCGGCATCGTGATGGAAGTCTTTGCGGACATTTTTGCCCAGCGGAAACGGCTGGCTGACCTGGAGCTGCTGATGAGCCACGCGTCGTCGGATGAGGTGCTGGATAAGGCAATGCGACAGTATGGGGCCTTGCGGGATGCTTATGAGCGTGCCGGGGGATTTGCCTGCGAAGCCCAAGCCCGAAAGGTCCTGGCCGGCCTGGGATTCAAGGAAGCTGATTTTGAACGGCCCTTTTCAGGCTTCAGCGGAGGCGAAAAAACAAGGATCAGCCTGGCCAGAATTCTTGTCCGCGAACACAGCATCCTTTTCTTGGATGAACCCACCAATCACTTGGACCTGGATTCCATCGAATGGCTGGAAAATTACTTAAAATCATATCGGGGCGCCGTGCTGGTCATCTCCCATGACCGATATTTTCTCGACCAGGTGACCCAGACGACCTTATTGTTCGACCAGCGGCAGGTCAAGCGGTACAAGGGCAATTATACCGCCTTTTTGAAGCATAAGGCTCTGGAAGATGAGACCTTGGCCCGGGCTTATGAGAAACAACAGAAGGAAATCGAGAAGACCGAAGCATACATCCTGCGCAACAAGGCCGGAATCAAATCCAAGCAAGCCAGAGGCCGTCAGACGAAGCTGGACCGTCTGGAACGAATCGACAAGCCAAAGGGAGAAGCCTGTCTGAGCATGGGACAGGCTGGCATCGCATCCCGCACCGGTGATAAGGTCCTATGCCTGGATCAAATAAGCTTCAGTTTTCCGGACCGTCCGCTTTTCAAAGAACTGGATGAGGAGATCCGCTACACAGAGCGGGTGGCGCTTTTGGGCCCCAACGGGATGGGGAAAACCACGCTGCTTAGAATTATTCTTGGCCAGATCCAGCCCCAGCAAGGAAAAGTTCGTTTCGGCGCCAGGGTGAAACCAGCCTATTTCGATCAGGAACATAGCAACCTTGATCCGGACCATACTGTTTTTGAGGAAATCCTGCTGAACTATGACCTGAATATTGAAGAGACCAAAGCATTGCTTGCCCGATTTCTTTTTCGGGGCGATGATTTGGAAAAACAGGTCGGCACCCTCAGCGGTGGTGAGCAAGGAAGGCTATCCTTACTGAAATTGACCCTGGAAAAAGGGAATTTTCTGATCCTCGATGAGCCCACCAATCATTTGGATATTAATTCCAGGGAATCCATCGAAACGTATCTGAAGAATTACCCGGGCACGATCCTGATGGTTTCCCATGATCGTTATTTTGTCGATGCCGTCGCAGACCGGATCCTTGAACTGGATCAAGGCAAATTGACCTCTTATCTTGGCAATTACAGCGATTATCGGCGTAAGAAGGCTGAATTGGAAAAAACCAAGCCGGCCACAGACGATCAAACCTCGGGCAGCAAAGCCTCTGAAGACAAAACCGAAAGAGAAGCTTCAGACAAAGAGAACCGAAGGCGGCGCAGCAATGACCGGGCAGTCAAAGCAAAGCTTCGGGATCAGGTGCAGACGCTTGAAAAAGAAATCCAAACCCTGGAACAGCGTCTTGAGGAAATAACCGGAGAACTCGCCAAACCTGAAACCTATCAGGGCATAAATTATGACCTGCAGCAGTCCTTGAGTTATGAACTGGATCAAATCCAGCTGCGTTTGCCGCAAGCTTACGATGAATGGACCGAATTCATGGCCCAGCTGGAGGCCATATAGGAGAGGACGGCCCCTTGGCCAGTCTCTTTTCTAGTTTACATAACATTTATTATCGGAAGTAGTAGGGGTTTTTGATCTGGCTGATGGGTTCAAATTTCAGCGTGTCTTTGTTTTTAATGGGCCCGGATCAAAACTCGTGTTCCAGCCAGGTCCTCTTCGTGATATGATATAATAAATAATAAAAAAGTTGGCAGGTGATGCTGATGTCAGATCCTATGCTGAACGCAAAGCAAAATGCGGTCCTGGAGTATGTCCGGAAACAGATCGAACATCAAGGGTATCCCCCTTCTGTCCGGGAAATCGGCAGCGCTTTGGGCATTGCCTCCAGTTCCACCGTGCATGCTTATTTGCGTCAATTGGAAGCCTTGGGATACATCCGCCGTGATCCTGCAAAGCCCCGAGCCATGGTCATCGAGCATCTGCAGGGCTCTGCTGAAACCGCTCAGCCGATCCCGGTTGAGCAGGTCCCTGAAATCCAGCTTCCCATGATTGATTTTGATTGTCTGGCCGCGGCAGGCTTTGACTTGGCCCAATGCAGCACGGAGAACATATGTTTTTCAATCAAAGACATTCTGCCGGTGGAGCAAGCCTGTTTGTTTAGAATGCCGGACGACAGCATGATCAAAGTCGGCATTTTTCCTGGCGACCATCTGATTGTCGGACCGGAACCGCCCCATAACGGTGATGTGATCCTTGCTTGTGTCAAAGAAAGCCTCACTGTGAAGACCTACTTCAAAGGCATCCGGCAGCTGCGGCTGCAGCCTGAAAATGATTGGTACGAGCCCCTTTTCCTATCCGAAAAGGAAATGATCTATATAGGGAAAGTCAGAGCCAATATCCGTCAGTTTTAGCCTTTGCCATCGGATTAATGCATAAAGAAGGTCCGGAAACATTTCCCTGCCGGGATGTTTGCCGGACCTTCTTTTTCAGGAGCTATTTCCGTTTCAAATAAGTCCCTGCGATGTTGCGGCCATATTCCCTGATTTCAGACGATCCGACCTTTTCCAAAGGGATGCTGGACATCCTCTCTCTGAAAATCATGACCTCCAGCTCGGGAAGATGGTTTTTGATTGCTTGGGCCAGGGGTATGCCGTTTTCGTAAATTTCCATGGCATGGGAGTTGCCGCAGACAAAATTCAAGCCCAGTTCTTCGGCTTTTGCAATCAAATCGTTGCCTGGATAGACACGACTGATGGAGGCCAGCAAGGTATCGATCTGCGGATAGTCCTTGAGCAAGGCTTCAAGATGGGTCACATTAAACCCTGTATGGGGAAAGAAATGGACCAAATGCTTCACAGGCCTGCTGCGGTCTCCTGCCAGAAGCTTTGACTTGACCTTGATGCTGGTTTCATCAATTGCTTCGCAATGGCGTATCTTTCGTTCTGCCTCCAGCATGGCATGATCTTCCTGCACATTCATCAAAACATCCAGCCGGTCCACCATATCCCCCACCGTTTTCACTTCAGGCAAGCATTCGCCTACATAGACGACGCAGCCCTGATCGCCGCCATAATTGATGCTGGTGAAATACGGCTTATGGCCATGCAGCCAGGGGATGCCCGGATGGGTGCCATGAAACGCCTCATGAAGCTCGAAAACCGCCAGATTATAGATGTTGAGATAATACTTGAACAAAACACCGCCTGAATTGCAGGCTTCCGCCACGGGGTGATGGGCCACGATGGCATCCACACCGGTTCCGGCCGCCAATTCAATCGCGCTTTCCGTCATAGTCATCAAAACCGCCAGCTTTTTGATGGGTTTTTCCGGATCGCCCCAAACCAACCCGGGAAGTTCAACGACGGCTTTTCCGGGGACATTGGATGACTTGATGGTAACAAAAGGATTCTTTCCGCTGGCCCAATCCGCAGATGATTTGATGCAGCGGCCGTTGGTGATATCATCGAGTGCATTGAGAACATCTTTTGCATAAACAGTCATAGTGATCCTCCGTTCATCCATAGTTTGCGTGTATTAAGCTTTCGGCAGCAGCAGATAAACTGCCGCTGCCGAAAGCCCGAAGTCTATTCAATTGGGGTAAGGTCACTCTATGTTGCTTTTAGAGGAACAGGCCGAACAGCTGGGCACACAGGGCGGCATACAGAAGACGAATGACGCAGCCAACAACAGCTGCCCAGACGATTTCGCCGGTGGTGATGTCCAGGATGGGACCCCAAACGGCAGGAATCTGTCCAAGGGGAACCTGAACAGGCCAGGAGGAGTTGGCCAGGACGAAGGAACCGACAGCCAGTTTTTTGGCGATGGCAATGGATTCAGGGTTGGAGAACATAGTGTACAGAGCGGAAGCCGCAGTCATGGTCCCATCGGCGTTGGCGACGGGTCCGCCAAGGCTCAGGTTCAGGTTTTTCATGGCCAGGGTGCCGGCGGTGAAAATGGTATCCACACCCGTTGCAGGATCAATGCCCATGATTTGGAGGATACCGCCCACGCTGCCGGTGATCAGAGGCCAGACTTTGAAGTATTCCAAGGCGCCGATGATGGCGAAGACCGCACAGCCGGCGGGCAGAATGAACAGGACGACGACGTTGACACCTTCACGGGCGGATCCGAAAATCAAGTCCATGACGCCGGTATCGGGGGTAAACCGGGGCAAATCTTCGATTTCAACGGCTTTGGTATCTCTCCAGAAAAGCTTCAGAATGGCAGGAATCACAACAATCGGAAGAAAGACGCCGACGACCATGACGGGCAGCGGATTGACGCCAGCCGCAGTCAGTGCCATCAAACCGAGGACGATAATGGAGAAGGAACAAGGTGCCTGACAAAGGGTCGCAATTGCGATCTTCTGTTCGTCTTTCGTGGCGCCGGCTTTCATAACCACAGGGGCTGCAATTTTGCCGGCAGCGTTGACGTCGCCGAGAATGTTATAAATAACACCGATGACAACAGATGCATTGATTTTGAGATATTTCATGATGGGGAGGAAAATACGCATCAGGGCGTCCGTCATCCCCAACCGTTCCAGGATGCGGCCGGTCATGACACTGACCACGATGGTGGCACCGAGTTTGGCTGCACCAAAAAGATAATATTCAAACATTTTATAAGATCTGGTAAACATGGCATCAAACAATCCTGAGAACTGTTTGTTGAAGAATCCGATACAAATCAAACTGAATACCAATACGGCCAAACCTACGTACTCAATGGGACTCCATTTCTTGCGGTCCATTTCTTTTGCGGGTGTACTCATTATTTGGCAACCTCCTTATTATTTTGAATGGTATGGTGCGCTTGGAACAACTTACTTCCGATGCAGAAACTGTGTGGACATGTTTTCTGCATACTCCCTGATTTCTTTGGACCCGATTTCATCCAAGGGAACGCTGGTCATTCTTTCTCTGAAAATGACCACTTCGGCTTCCGGCAGATGCTTTTTGATGGCATTGGCCATGGGGATGCCGTTTTCAAAGATTTCCATGGCATGGGAATTGCCGCAGACAAAGTTCAGCCCCAATTCTTCCGCTTTGGCAATCAAGGCATGGCCGGGATAGACACGGCTGATGGTGGCCAAGAGGGTATCGACGCCAGGGTTTTCTTTGACCAGTTTTTCCAGATGATCACAGTTGAAGCCGCAGTGCGGGAACATATGGATCACTTTTTTCATGGGCCGGTCTTTGGAGCCAACGAGGATTTTGCAGCGGGCTGCAACGCTGGTTTCATAAATTTCATCACAATTGCGGATCTTCCGTTCGGATTCCAGCATCACTTCGTCGACTTCCACGTTCATCAGCTTATCCAAGCGGGTCATCATGTCTCCGACGGTCTTGATTTCAGGTAAAACGTCGCCGACATAGACAATGTTTCCTGGAATACCATCATAGCAAACCGTGGCATAATGGGGTTTGTGTCCGTGCAGCCAGGGAATTCCGGGGTGCATACCGTGAAATGCTTCATGCAATTCAAAGGCGGCTATGTTATAGGCTCCGAGGTAATATTTCAGAAGCACGCCGCCGGAGCTTGCCGCATCGGCGATGGGATGGTGGGTCACCATGACGTTGGCGCCGGTGGCGGCCGCCAATTCAATGGCGCTTTCGGTCATGGTCATCATGACTGCGATTTTTTTGACTTCCATGTCCGGATCACCCCATACCAGACCGGGCGTCTCAGTCACAGCTTTCCCAGGAATACTGGAAGATTTGGTCACGACAAATGGATTCTTGTTGCAGGACCAGTCCCCCGGTGTTTTCAGACAACGACCATTGGTCAAGTCGTCCAAAGCGGTCAGAACATCTTTTACATAGATTGTCATTATGAGATCCTCCTCTTGATGCTTTACAACGAGATTTTCCGTTTTCTTGATTCAGAGTTTCTGATACGCACGGGGACTGCTTAAGATTGTTCTGCCCTCCTTTCAATAAAATAAAAAAAACCGCAAAATCATATCAATACGCATCGAACGTATTGTATATAATCTTGCGGTTGTTTTGAGCACTCCCAAAAAGGTTGCGTGTCGCAGTCCATTAAATCTTTGTCATTCAGCGAATGCCAAATATTTCTTAGCATGCGGTACGAGGTCTCGAATCACCCGACGTATTCAATTTTCTTTATCTTGGGGAAGATATTCGACGGGATTTTTTATTTCCCTTCTTTTCTTGAAAAAAATTTTTAACAAAAGTTAATAGTTTAGGCTGGCCTTTATACTGCAAATCGAAAAATACGGCGGCATAGCTTATTTTTTCACAACGATGGTGGCCAGCAGCTCTTCAACGGGTTTTTCTAAAATGCTGACGCTGGCGGATATTTCCGTCTTTGGATCATAGTCTTTCAGATGAGTCAGCACCTTGATGCCTAAATATTCATCCATGGCTGCGATAAAACGATCCTTGAATTCCATGATCAAGGCGATATCCATGATTTTTGATGTGAGGTTGTCGGTTCGTTCCACCATGGAAAGCATCTTGACCCGGTTGTTGTGGGCAATAATGATGATTTTGTCCTGGAAAATTTCTACCCGCTGGGATTTCAACCCCTGGCCGAACACTTCGATGTTGACTTTGTTATTGATTCGGATAATTTCCTGTTTGAACTCACCAAGCTGCATCCGGCACCTCGCCTTTCAAAGGACATCCTTTTGATAAATAAAGAAGGGTCACATCGGGATCATCGTTGAGCGCAGGTTCATAATATGCTATATAATAATATCCTATTGTATATTCTGTACACATATAAAAATTCCTGCTGACTCATGAATATTTAAGGCAATTTGGATATCTCCTGCGCAGCCAGCAAGATGCCCAGTTTGATCTGCGCCAAAGACAGCCCGCCCTGCATATAAGCAATATAGGGTTCCCTCACCGGTCCGTCGGCGCTTAGTTCGATGGAAGATCCCTGAATGAACGTCCCTCCTGCCATGATCACCGGATGATCATAGCCCGGAAGCATGGCCGGTTCAGGAACAAACATGGAATCCAGCGGACAGGCTTTTTGTATCCCTTGGCAAAAAGAGATGAGTTTGCCGGCATGATTCAGACAAATCGCCTGAACAATATCGACCCGCGGCGCATTGGGTTTGGGCAGAACTTCGTATCCGAGCCGTGAAAAATATTCAGAGGCCAATTCGGCACCCTTCACCGCCTGGGCCACAATCAATGGCGCCTGAAAAAGTCCCTGGTATGCCGTGCGGTTGAATTCCAGGGAAGCCCCGATATCCTGACCCAGTCCAGGCGCTGTCAATCGCCGGGCAGCTGCCGAAATACATTCTTTTTTGCCTGCAAGATAACCGCCGCATCGCGCCAATCCGCCGCCGGGATTTTTGATCAAGGACCCTGCGACCAGATCCGCGCCGACTTCGCCGGGTTCCTGGGTTTCGATCATTTCACAATAACAGTTGTCCACCATACAAATTATATTCGGATCAACGTCCTTGACCGTCTGCATAGCCATGGTCAATTCTTCAATGGTTGTGGAAGGACGCCACTGGTAGCCTTTGGATCGTTGAAACAAGACAAGGCCGGTTTCGGGAGACAGGCTCTTCCTCAGAGCCTCCCTGTCGATGTGCCCCTCGGGCGTCAGATCGACTTCCCGATAGGTGACGCCGGAGTCGATCAGAGAGCCCTTTTCTCCATGCAGGCCGATGACTTTCTGCAGGGTGTCATAAGGTCGTCCGATGGCGCTGACCATCTCCTGGCCGCTGCGAAGGTTTCCGAACAGTCCCAGAGCCAAAGCGTGGGTTCCGGAGACGATCTGACTTCGAACCAGTGCGGCTTCGCCGCCAAAGAAACCCGCAAAAATCGATTCCAGTGCCTCCCTGCCCACGTCTCCGTACCCGTATCCTGTGGAGCCATGCAAGTGGAAATCTGTGATTTGATGATCCTGGAATTGTTTCAGAAGTTTGATCTGCTGGAACTCGGCTTGCAAATCGAACTTCCTGAACCGGCCTTCACAGACAGCCTCCGCCTCCTCCATCAATCGGATCAGATGCCCGGATATCGAGTAATGATTTTTGTAAAATGATTGCACCACGTTTCTTCCTCTCTGCATGTTCCATAGGATGCCTCAAGCGGATGTAAAATCCAGTCAACGGATATAAGCGCTTAATTTTTTGATGGTGATCTCAGGCAAGAGGGCCGTTCCGGTGATTTCCTCCGGTCCGTGGACGATGTCCAGAACGGAACCCGCTTCATAGATCTGATTCAGGATGTGTCCTTGTGCGGAAGGGATCCGGAAATCGACTTTTCTTGGTGGCTTGGGAAGATATTCGATCATAAGCTTTTTCAGCGTATCCAAACCCTCGCCCTTTTTTGCCGAAATCATAACCGAAGGCGCAAACCGGCTGAGGGTTTGCTGCAGTTCTATGGGATCTTCGACCTGATCTGCTTTATTGAATACATGAATCACCGGTTTTTCCTTGCAGCCGATTTCCTCCAGCACCTGATGAACGGTCTTGATCTGCCCCTCCATATCCGGATGGGAGGCGTCGATCACGTGCACCAGCAGATCACTGTAGGTTGCTTCTTCCAGGGTTGCCCGGAAGGCCGTGACCAATGAATGGGGCAGCTGCTGAATAAAACCGACGGTGTCCGTCAGCAGGGCCTCCGTCCCAAAGAGGTCAAGGCGTCGGGTGGATGGATCCAAGGTCGCAAAAAGCTTGTTTTCAGCGGTCACATCCGACCGGGTCAAGGTATTGAGAAGCGTTGACTTTCCGGCATTGGTATAGCCAACCAGGGAAATCACCGGAACCTCCCGCTTTTCCCGATAGCTTCGGGTGACATTGCGCTGTTTCCGGATCATTTCGATCTCGTTTTTTAATGATTCGATCCGAGTCCGGATGTGCCGGCGGTCTTTTTCCAACTGGGATTCCCCCGGGCCACGGGTACCGATGCCGCCGCCTAGACGGGACATTTCCTTGCCTTTCCCGCTGAGTCGGGGCATCAGATAGGAAAGCTGTGCCAATTCGATCTGCAGCTTGCCTTCCCTTGTGATGGCGCGATCTGCAAAAATCTGCAGGATCAGGGCGCTTCGGTCGATCACGCGGCATTGGAGTCTTTGGTCAAGGTTCAGCTGCTGACGAATCGAGAGCTCATCATCGATAATGATCAAATCGATGGTTTTCTCGGCGGCCAGCCCATTGATTTCTTCGATTTTTCCTTTTCCAAGATAATATCCCGGATGAGGCATTTCCCGGTTGACCAGCACCTTATCCGCCACGATGCCGCCGGCGGTTTTCGTCAGCTGAGCCAACTCGTCCAAAGACGCTTGTGCGGAGAGGATTCTTTTCGGTTTAAAATAATTCAAACCGATCAGCAATACTTTTTCAGGCAGAATCTCAAGGGTTGTATCCAATTTTTTCAGCTCCTTCTTCACTGGGCTGTCGCATAAAGGCTGACAGTTCAGCGAACATCCGTTCTATTTCTGTGGATTCCTTGATTTTAAGGCTGTCGAACCAATGGATCCTGGGATCCCGGCGAAACCAGGTCAATTGCCGCTTCGCATAGCGCCGGGACTCCTGCTTGATCAAATCGACCGCTTCCTGCAAAGAGAGGTTTCCCAGCAGGTGCTGGATCAGCTGGCGATAGCCGATCCCCTGCATCGCCTGGCCGTCGGGCTGACACCCTTGGTTCAGCAAGGCTTTGACTTCATCCAGCAGACCGGCCGCCATCATGGCATCGACCCTCTCCTCGATCCGCTGGTATAGCAGTTCCCGATCCATATTCAGACCGATCCAAAACACAGTATATGGGCTCTCAGTGTTCTTTGCTGCCTGAAGATTTTCGGAAATCGGTTTTCCGGTAAGCCTGTAGTATTCCAGAGCCCGGATCACCCGCTTTTGGTCATTGGGGTGCAGTTTCGCGGCGCTGGCGGGATCGACGGCCATCAGCGCTTCAAAGAGTTTTTCCTTTCCCTGGGTGATCGCCATGTTTTGATAATACGTCCTTATTTCTCCGTTAAAATCATCCTTTGGTCCGGAGAAATCGTATGGATCGATCACGCTGTTCAGATACAGTCCTGTCCCGCCCACCAGGATCGGCAGCTTTTTTCGGCTGGCGATTCTATGGATCGTCTCTCGGGCAAGGGTCTGAAATTCTGCCACGCTGAAGGGTTCCCGGGGATCCTTGATGTCGATCAGATGATGAGGGACCCCCCTCATTTCCTCCCGGGTAACCTTGGCGGTCCCGATATCCATCCCCCGGTATATTTGCATGGAATCGGCGGATATGATTTCACCGCCCAGCCTTTGGGCGATCCGGACCGCAAGATCGGATTTGCCGGATGCGGTCGGTCCGACAACCGCAATGATCCGAATAGGAAAGGAACCCTCGATAGCCATGGAAACCTCACTTTTTTCCCCATATGCCGTAGGCAACGGGGCCATATTTGCTTTGATGGACCTCGGGACAGTCCAGCCGGCCAAAGAGTTTGCTGAAGACCCGCTCCTTCAGGACAACGGCTTTTCGGCAAACCCTGAAGGCTTCGGACAAGACCCTCTCATCAAAAGCATCATAACATGCCAGCGGTCGGATCTGGTTCATTCCCGAAGATCCCTCCACCGCCGCTTTGAACATGGGATCAAAATAGACCTGATCCCAGCTGCCCTCCGGCTGCTGTATTAAAAAGTCCAGGGCCCGGATGCATCGGACGTCGATCCGACGAGCTGCGGGACTAAGCTGGACCTTTCGGCTGTCATATCGGGTGCTTTGCTTGGCCAAGCCCCAGGCCGTTATGGCACTGATCAACGGAGAAGCCTCCAGGCCGGTCACCTGCCCGTCGGGGCCGGCAGCCCAGGCGGCAATCAACGCATCGGAGGCCAAGCCCAAGGTGCAATCCAGGACCCGGTCGCCGGGCAGGATTCCCGACGCTTCCAAAAACAAGTCCTTTTTGCCTTCCTGAAGGCTGCGGAGTCTGATCAACGCCATGCCGGGATGCCAAGCCAGCTCCGGCTGATCCATGAATAGCCGTCCATTGCGGTCCAGGATCAGGATGTAATCGCATTGGCTTTCCGCCTTAAGCTCTGCAATGCTTCGGTTCCTTCTTGGGATAAAAGGACACCCTAATTCCTCAGACAGGGCATGGGCCTGCTCACAAAGCGCCAAATCTTCGCGCCGGCCGCCGGCGCAAGTCAGGGCAAACGCGTATGGGCCAAACGGGATAGAATCTTTGGGGACCGGGGTATAGCGATTCAATTGCTTCATGATGATCTTCCGAAGGCCCGCAGAAGCCGATGGTAAGGCAGCATGTAAAGGATCGGACGGCCGTGGGGACAGGTCATAGGATGCCGGGTTTGCTGCAGCTGCATCAAAAGGTTCTCCATTTCTTTCATGGTCAGAGGCTGATTGGCCTTGACCGCGCCTTTGCAGGACATCATGATCAAGAGGGATTGACGGACGTCTTCCGGTCTCATTGCCCCCGGACGCTCAGCCAGCTGCTCAAGCAGATCCTTGAAAAAAGCCTCCGAAAGATCCGTTTGTCCTGCAGGGGCCGATCTCAGGATATACTCCCGCGGACCGAAACGCTCCACGATCATTCCCAAGTCACTCAGCACCATAATATTGCGCACCAGGGCATCCTCTTCGGCATCGGTCAAATGCAGCGGCAAAGGCGTCAAGAGCATTTGAGCAGGGATCAGGGCATCCTGATGCTCAGAAAGAAGTTTTTCATACAAGACACGCTCATGGGCCACATGCTGATCAATCATGATCAAGCCGGCGGCGGTTTCCGCCAGGATAAAGGTATGATGGAGCTGCCCGATGACCTGGAACGGGGTGTTCTGGTCAAAAACAAAATCCTCCGGATGGACAGGCCCGCCGGCAAAGGCTTTTAAGGCGGCTGTGTGAGCGGCCGGTCCGACGCCGGAACCGGTGTTCAGAGAAAACGGTTCCAGGTGTTCCAGAGCTTGGAGGCCCTGCAGCCCTGGCTTTTGCCGGTCTCCTGGGTCAGTCATCCAATAGGGTTCTGACGGATGGGCAGCTTCTGCCGGGGATGCCGTATTTTTGAACCATTGGGGAGTGATTTCATTGAAGGTCTGCAGGCTTGGCTTGACCGCTGCTTGGACGGCTGCCGAGGAGGCAGCCATCTGACCGTATGAACTGAAATCCGGCATGGTCTGCCCCCCTGAGATCGCTTCGCGGATCTTGTGAGTCAGATTGGAGTAGAGTTGAGGATCGTTGATACGCACTTCCAGCTTGGCTGGGTGAACGTTCACATCCAAAAGCGCCCCCGGCAGATCAAAGCGCAGGACAGCCACCGGGAATCGCCCTCGCGGCAAAAGGTACTCATAACTGCGCTCGATCGCCCACTGGATCTCCTTGGAGACGACGCGCCGGCCGTTGATGAAAAGGTGGATGCTTTTCCGGGTGCCTTTGCTGTAAGGCGGAGCCGTCAGATATCCGGAGACTTCTGCCTGGGACACCTGGCCTTGGACCGCCGCTAAAGCGGTGCGGGCTGCTTTGCCGTAAAAAAGCTCGATCAGATCTTCAATGGCATTGACCCCTGCAGTATCAAGGATCGTTTTTCCTTGGGAATCCAGCCTGAAATCCACATGAGGGTAGCCAAGGGCCATCTGGATCATCAGGTCATGGACCAGTCCGCCTTCATAGCCAACGGATTTCATGAATTTTAGCCGGGCCGGTGTATTGAAAAACAATTCTTCCACCAGGATTTTGGTCCCGATCGGGCAGCCAGCCGCTTTCATCACAGGCTGTGAGGCTTCCCCTTTGACATTCAAGGTGCATCCGGTGGTGTTTGCAACAAAACGGGAAGTCAGGGTCAGGTTCGAGACGGAGGCGATGCTGGCCAAGGCCTCCCCTCGGAACCCTAACGTCGTCAGGGAATCAAGGTCCTGGATCACCGTCAATTTGCTGGTGGCATGGCGTTCCACCGCCAAAACCATATCTTCGGGCAAAATGCCGTTACCGTTGTCGGTAACGAAAATCTGTTCAAGGCCCCCTTCGCGGATCTCCACCTGGATCCGGTTGCTTCCGGCATCCAAAGCATTCTCAACCAATTCCTTAACGACCGAAACCGGGCGTTCGATCACTTCGCCGGCAGCGATCTGATTGGCGGTGACCGCATCCAAACGTTGAATTCGCTGGTCCAGGATCATCACGCCCTTTCCTGCAGCTTTTGCTGAAGCTTATACAAAAAATTCAAAGCCTCCATGGGTGACAGGTTCATCAAATTTTTCTTTTTCAGGGATTGAATGACAGAACTTATGTTCGGATCATCGGCGGAAGTTCTATGCGCTATGCTTTTATTCTGTTCCGCCGGTATGGCCGCCGGCTCAGCGAAGAGCTGCAGCTGGTCCTGTCCTTGGGTTTCCCAAGGATTGCCCAAAGCCGCTGGACCCGCCTGTCCGAGTTTCTTTTCCTTGTTCTTCTCCAACGCTTCAAGAATCATTTCTGCTTTTTCGATGACCGGTTCCGGCAGCCCGGCCAGCTTGGCAACATGGACGCCGTAGCTTTTATTGGCAGAGCCCGGAAGGATTTTATGAAGAAATACGATTCGGTCCCCTTCCTCTTCGACGACCAGAGAAAGGTTCTGCACCGCCGTATTCTGTGTGGCCATTTGGGTCAGTTCAAGATAATGGGTGGCAAACAAGGTCTTGGCCTTGATGTGTCCGACGATATAATCGCTGACCGCCCAGGCAACGCTGAGACCGTCCAACGTGCCTGTGCCGCGGCCGACTTCATCCAGAACCACCAGGCTTTCCGGTGTTGCATGCTTCAGGATATGGGCAACCTCGTTCATTTCCATCATGAAGGTGCTTTGTCCGCCTCTCAGATCGTCGCTGGCGCCCACTCTGGCAAAAATCCGGTCACGAACAGGTATTCGCACTTCGGATGCGGGGACAAAGGATCCCATCTGAGCCATGACGAAGGCGATGGCGACGCTCCGGCAATAGGTGCTTTTCCCCCCCATATTCGGGCCTGTGATAATGAATAGGGTGGTCTCCGCCTTCATGTGGAGGTCATTCGGGACAAAACGGTCGTTCTCCATGATGTGTTCAACCACGGGATGTCGGAGGTCTTTGAAAAACAGGTCCTGCTTTCCGGAATGCAGGATCGCCGGCCGGCAATAGTGGCGCTTCACAGCAATCTCAGCCAGAGATTGCAGCACATCAAGCCTTGCCAGCGCTCTTGACGTGGCCTGGACCCGGGACACAGCCTGTCCCACCATGTCCAGCAGCTGCTGGTAAAGGTCCATTTCCAGGGAAAGCATTTTTTCTTCGGCCCCTAAGACCAGACCCTCCAGCCGGATCAGCTCATCCGTGATAAAGCGTTCCCCGGAGGCCAGGGTCTGCTTGCGCTGGAAGTATTCCGGCACACCCGAAAGATTGGATTTTGTCACATCAAAATAATAACCAAATACTTTGTTGTAACCGATTTTTAAAGATTTGATGCCGGTCTTCTCCCTTTCCCGGCTTTCCAGCTCCAGCATCCACTGCCGGCCATTCCGGGCACTGTGCCTGTATTCGTCCGCCTGGGCGCTGTAGCCGTCGCGAATGAATCCCCCCTCTTTCCAGTTGGCCGGAAGGTCTTCGGCCAAAGCCCCTTCCAGCAAGCCCCAAAGGTCTTCCAGGGGATCATACTCCTCCAGGATCTCTGAGAATACGGCGGTGGCCGGCAAGGCTTCCACCGCAGAACGCAATGCCGGCAGAACCTGAAAAGAGCTCTTGAGAGCCAGCAGCTCCCTGGGGGTCGCGCGGTGGTAGGCGACCCGGGTCATGAGCCGCTCCATATCATAGATCTCTTTGAGAAGCTTCCGGATTTCCTGACGCGGGCTCCAAGCCTTTGCCAGGCTTTCCACGGCGTCGAGACGCTTTTCAATGGCCTCTTTCTCCACCAGAGGCCTTTCGATCCAGTCCTTCAGCAGCCGGGAGCCGGCGGCGGTCCGGGTATCGTCCAGCAGGTCGAACAGACTGCCTTTTTTATCAAAGGTGCGCAAATTGCGCGTGATTTCCAGGTTGCGGAAGGTGGTCGGATCCATGATCAGATGATTTCCGGGTAAATCCAGCTCCAGATGGCGGATTTGCCGGGGCACTGCCTTTTGTGTCTCGGCCAGATAGATCAGGATCGCGCCGGCGCAATCGCCGGCCAAAGGATATTCCTGCCAAAGCGGCCGCCCTGCGGCCATTTCAGGAAACTGCTCCGCCAATTGTTCCAGGCTTCTCTGCCGTTCAAATTGCTCTGGCCGCCTCAAGGTGATGGCAGCGGGTTTCCGGTCATCCAGGATCCATTGCTGAGTCAGACCAGAAATCATCAGATAGTCATTTTCTGAAATCAGGATTTCACTCGGCTTCAGACGGATCATCTCGGCGGACAGCGTTTCCAGCGCATCTCCCCCCAGAAACTGGGCGATCCTCATTTCACCGGTGGAAACCTCACATAAGGACATGCCCCAGGCCTTGTCATCCCCTCGCAAAACAGCGGCAATATAACTCGACGACGGCTCTTCCGCCGCAATTTCCATCGCCGTCCCCGGCGTCACGATCCGGACGATCCCGCGTTTAACCAGTCCCTTGACGGTTCTGGGATCTTCAAGCTGCTCACAAATCGCAACGCGATAGCCTTTCTGGACCAGCTTTGCCAGATACTGTTCCAGCGCATGAAAAGGAATGCCGCACATGGGCATGCGTTCCTCCATTCCGGCAGCGCGTCCGGTTAAGACGATGTCCAGTTCCCGGGCTGCCGTTTGGGCATCCTCTCCGAAAAACTCATAGAAATCGCCAAGCCGGAACATCACGAGGGTCCCCGGATTTTCAGCCTTGATTTGCATGTATTGCTTCATCATCGGCGTCTGCGGATTGAAAGCCTGTTTTTCTTCTTTTGAAATGATTGAATTTCCTGCCTCGCTGCGGCTCATAGGATTTCCCCTTTGAGAAGAAAGGTCTGCGGTTCAGTGATTTTAACACAATAGAATTTTCCTGCCCCATTTTCTGGACCCGGAAAATGGACCAGCTGACTGCCTTCGGACCGGCCGGTCAGGATTCCCGACGAATAAGTTTCCGCCAAAACTTGGACCGTCTGGCCCTGCATGGCCTGGTGTCGTTTCAGACTGATGGCAGCCTGGGTCTCCATAAGCTGATGAAGCCTTTCCTTCTTTTCCTTCAGCGGAATCTGATCCGGCATAGACGCCGCAGGGGTTCCCTGACGCGGCGAATACATAAAGGTAAAGGCGGCATCGTAGACCACCGTCTCCGCCAAATGCAGCGTATCCATAAAATCGGCCTCGGTTTCCCCCGGAAAACCGACGATGATGTCGGTGGTCAAGGTCGCGTTCGGTATTTTGTTGCGAATCGAATGAACCAATTCAAGATATCTTTCCCGGGTGTACCCCCGGTTCATCCGTTGAAGGATCGTATCGCTTCCGGATTGGACCGGCAAATGGAAATGATGGGATATTTTTGAAGAAGCAGCGATCGTATCGATCATCGATTCCTTGAAATCCCTGGGATGGGAGGTCATATAGCGGATCCGCTGCAGACCGTCGAGCTTGTCCGCTTCCTGCAGCAGACGATCAAAGCTGGCCCGGCTGTCTTCCAGGTCCCTTCCGTAAGCGTTGACATTCTGCCCGAGATACATGATCTCCAGAGCGCCTTCGGCCACGCGGCGCCGGCTCTCCTCCAGAATCGCTTCCAGTGAGCGGCTCCGTTCACGGCCGCGGACATATGGCACGATGCAATAAGTGCAAAAGTTATTGCATCCATACGTAATATTGATCAGCGCCTTGAAGGGGAAAGGCCGGATCGCAGGCAAATCTTCAATGATCTCGCAGGTTTCGGCGATGTCGCTTTGAAAACCCAGCCCACCCTGGATGTTGCGAATCATGGCCGGCAGCCGGTGCAGACGGTGCGTGCCGATCACCAGGTCGACATATGGACAGCGGCGGCGCAGCTGCGGGATCATATCCTTCTCCTGTGCCATGCAGCCGCAAAGCCCGATGATCAGCCCCGGCTTTTCTTCCTTTAATTTTTTAAGCGTTCCAAGGCGGCTGAAGACCTTTTGCTCTGCCTTCTCCCGTATGGAACAGGTATTGAATAGGATCAGCTGCGCCAAGGATGGTTCATGGGTCATTTCATATCCCATTTGCTGAAGCATCCCCTGAATGGTTTCTGAATCGCGTTCGTTGGCCTGGCAGCCAAAGGTTTCCAAATATGCCAGCATAGCATCCTCCTGATATGAGCATTTTTCAATTGATCTCTTTACGGCAGGATCATGCCGCCGCCCAAAACCCGTTCCCCTTGATAGAACACCACGGACTGCCCCGGGGTGATGGCTCTTTGCGCTTTTTCAAAAACAAGCTTGATCCGGTCTGGACCCATGGGGTACAGCATCGCCGACGCTTCGGAGGCGCCGGATCGGATCCGGGCAGCGACCGGGATCGCAGCCTGTGGGAATTCTCCGGAAATGAAATGGTTCTGAGAGGAAATCAAAGTGTCTGAAAACAAATCCGCATCATCCCCCAGGACCACCTGGTTCTGCAGAGGATCCAGTTTCAGCACGAAGGCCGGTTTTTGTAAAGCGATGCCCAGACCTTTCCTCTGGCCGATGGTATAGCATGCAATCCCCTGATGCCGGCCGAGGATCTTTCCGGTGCGATCGACGAAGTAGCCGGCTTCAAAACCTTTGGCGCAGCCGTAACGTTTCAAAAACGCCTGGTAATTGTTTTCGGGAATAAAACAGACTTCCTGGCTGTCTTTCTTTTCTGCCGGCGGTATGCCTGCCTGGGCAGCTTCCTGCCGAACTTCATCCTTGGTGCTGCAGCCCAAAGGAAAAAGGGTTTTCGATAAAATCTCCTGGCTCAATCCATACAGAAAATAGCTTTGATCCTTTTTGGGATCGCAGCCTTTCAGAAGGACATGTTGCTGGATCTCCCGATTATACAGGCATCGGGCATAATGCCCGGTAGCCAGCTTGCAAGCCCCTTGCCGTAGTGCAAAGTCCAGCAGATGCCTGAATTTGATTTTCGGGTTGCACACCACGCAAGGGTTGGGTGTCAGTCCGGCGGCATAAGTCCTGCAAAAATACTGAATGACCTCGGCATCGAACGCTTGGGTCAAATCCAGATGATGAAGCCTGATCTTAAGGAAATCCGCGGTTTTCTGGGCTTCCTGCAGGGCTTTGCTGCCGTTGAACAAGGTCATGGTGACCCCTTCCACCGCATAACCAAGCTGGATCAGCCGCAACGCCGTCACCGCACTATCGACGCCGCCGCTGAGGGCTGCCATGATTTTGCTGCCGGCTGCCGGCAAATCGGCATCGGACGCAAAGGAAGGCTTCGCCTTTTCTTTCAGAGCACATTCGAATAACTGTGTCATGGATGCTTCGGTGGCCTCCTTACGCCTTGGTCAAGCCCGCTGTGGCTGGGCTTATAATACTGAACCCCTTCCAATTCTTCAGGCAAATAATCCTGTCGTACCCAATGTCCGGGATAATCATGGGGATATTGATACGTTTGACCATGGCCGAGTCCTGCCGCGCCGGGATAGTGGGCATCCCGAAGGTGACTCGGCACCGGTCCATACCGTCCCTTGCGAACATCCTCCAAAGCGGCATCAATGCCTGTATAGGCGGAATTGCTTTTAGAAGCACAGGCCAGATAAACCACGGCCTCGGAAAGGATGATCCTCCCCTCCGGCATGCCGATTTGTTCATAGGCCTGGGCAGCCGAAGCCGCAACCGTCAAGGCCATGGGATCCGCTAGTCCGATGTCTTCCGCCGCAAGGATCAGGATGCGGCGCAGGATAAACCGAGGATCTTCTCCTGCCTGGATCATTCTTGCCAGATAATGGAGCGCCGCATCCGGATCCGAACCGCGCACGCTTTTGATGAATGCTGAAATCACGTCATAATGCTGGTCCCCGGTTTTGTCATAGACAACAGCTCTCTGCTGGATCGAATCTTCGGCGCAGACCAGATCGATATGACGATAGCCGTCTTTGGACGGCGCCGTGGACAAGACTGCCAGTTCCAGTCCGTTTAAGGCCTGCCGCACATCACCCCGGGCCGCGGCGGAAAAATGAGCCAGCGCTTCCGGGGAGATTTCCACTTTGAAGCGGCCCAGACCATGCTCGGCATCCCTCAGCGCTCTTTGCAGGATCACCAGAATATCCTGCTCGGTCAAAGGCTCCAGCCGGAAGATCCTGGATCGGGACAGCAGGGCTGAATTAACGCTGAAATAGGGATTTTCAGTTGTGGCACCGATCAGTACGATCTTTCCTTCCTCAACCGAGGGGAGCAGCGCATCCTGCTGTGATTTATTGAAACGATGGATCTCGTCGATGAAAACGATGGTTTTTTTCTGATGGTATTTGAGCTGTTCCTCTGCGTCTTTGACCACTTGCCGAAGCTCGGCCACCCCTGAGGTCACGGCATTGATCGTGACGAACCGGGCCTGGGTCGCATTGGAAATCACCCTGGCCAGTGTGGTTTTCCCGGTGCCCGGCGGGCCGTAAAAAATCAAGGAACCCAGCTGATCGGTTTCAATGGCACGGCGCAGCAGCTTCCCCCGGCCCAGGATATGGTCTTGCCCAACCACATCGTCAAGGGTTTGCGGCCTGATCCGGGCAGCCAAAGGCATTTGTTTTTTCGAGGCTTCTTCTCCTGCAGCGCTGAACAGATCCATCGGATCAACTCCTTTGATACAACTGACGGACAACGTAGGAGGCCATCATAAGACCTGCCGATGCCGGCACGAAAATCATACTGGCTGGGCCTTCTCCCCCATGCTTCGGCTCCATGGCCGTTTCATCGCTCCAGACAACCGGAACCCCTGTGGTGATCCGCTCGTCCTTCAGCAGCCTGCGAAGCTTCCTGGCCAGTGGACAAGTATGGGTTTTCGCAATATCGTCGATCCGCAGACGGCTGGGATCCAGCCGATAACCAGCCCCCATCGAGGAAATCAGCGGGATATGTTTCTCAAAGGCGGTTTTGATCAGCTGCGCTTTCGCCGGCAGATCATCGATGGCATCCACAATGAACGAGAAGTGCCTGCCGCAGAACAATTCATCCATATTCTCCGGCGTCAGCTTGGTTTTAAGATTGACAATCTCCAGTTCAGGGTTGATCTGCAGGAAGCGCTTCTCCAGAACGTCGGTTTTATAACGCCCGATCGTACCTTGGGTTGCCGGAAGCTGCCGGTTGATATTGGTCAGGCTCACCCGGTCGAAGTCCAGCAGATCGAGGTGCCCGACGCCTGACCGGGCAAGGGCTTCCGCGGCAAAAGAGCCAACGCCTCCCAGTCCGCAAATCAGGATGCGGGAACGATTCAGTTTTTCGATGGCTTCCTGTCCAAGCAAACGCTGGCTTCTTTCGCGCCAATCCATAGGCTGCTCCTTATTTGAAGAAATTCATCATTCTATTATACCACAAAATCCCCCATTGTAAAAAAACAACCCCACAATGCCGTGGGGTCGTTGTTTTGAACCTGCTCGCGCAGGTGGGTGCCCTCCCGCTTGTTTCATCGTTCCCTCATAAATGAAGGCCTACAAGTCTGCAAACGGAGCTCAGGGGCTCCCTATGTATAAGTGTTGGCTCAAAACATAACGACACGATCACGCACACCGCAGGGTAACCATCGTTGGGTCTTAATTAATGCTATCACAAGCGCGCCGCTATTTCAAGTCTTGACTATGCTTCCGTGCTCCTTGTCCGGATCCCGATATGCAGTTCTCTCAGCTGCTTGGGGGCGACGGCGGACGGTGCTTGACTCATCAGCTCCATGGCACTTTGGGTTTTCGGAAAAGCGATGACGTCACGGATGGTGTCGCGTTTCAGCATCAGCATGACCAGACGGTCAACACCAAAGGCCAGTCCGCCATGGGGCGGCACGCCATATTCAAAGGCCTCCATCAGATAACCGAATTTTTCACGAGCCTCTTCATCGGACAAGCCTAAGGCTTTGAACATAGTCTCCTGAATCGGACGCTGGTGGATACGGATGCTGCCGCCGCCGATTTCTACGCCATTCAGAACAATATCATAAGCTTGGGCCAGGACCCTTGCCGGATCGGTCAGGATCAGGTCCAAGTCCTCCTCACGGGGCATGGTAAAGGGATGGTGCATGGAGACAAATCGTTTTTCCTCTTCGGAGTATTCGAATTGCGGGAAATCCACGATCCAAAGGAAATTGAATTGGCTTTCGTCGATCAGGCCCAGGATCTCGCCAAGCTTCAAACGCAGGTGGCCCAGTGCGGCAGCGGTAACGGACTCCGTGTCGGCCACGAAAAACAGGATATCGCCGGGCTCGCCTTTCATTTGCTGGATCAGGGCCTGGATCTGCGCTTCAGTAAAGAATTTTGCAATGGGCGACTTATAGCCTTCCTCGGTCAGTGTGATATAGGCAAGGCCTTTGGCGCCATAAATCGCTGCCAGCTTGGTCAGGTCATCGATCTCTTTCCGGGAGAATTTGGCACAGCCTTTGGCGTTGATGCCCTTCACGCGTCCGCCTTTTTCCAGGACCTGCACAAAGACTTTGAATTCGCTGCCCTTCACCACATCGGCCACATCCACCAGTTCCAGTCCGAAACGGGTATCCGGCTTGTCCGAGCCATAGCGCTCCATGGCTTCATGCCAGGACATGCGGGTTAGAGGCAACGGAACGTCCACATTCAAGGTCTCCTTGAACATTTTGGCGATCATACCCTCAATCAGGGTCAGAATGTCATCTTGTTCCATGAAAGACATTTCCAGGTCGATCTGGGTAAATTCAGGCTGGCGGTCGGCTCGCAAATCTTCATCCCGGAAACAGCGGGCGATTTGGAAATACCGGTCAATGCCGGAAACCATCAGCAGCTGTTTATAGATTTGAGGGGACTGGGGCAGCGCGAAAAATTCACCGGGACGCAAACGACTGGGAACCAGGAAGTCGCGGGCACCCTCCGGTGAGCTTTTGATCAAGGTCGGCGTTTCAACTTCAAGGAAATCATGATCCAGGAAGTATTCTCTCGCAACCCGGTTGACCTGGCTGCGCAGCTTCAGGCTGCTGACCATTTCGGGACGGCGAAGATCAAGGTAACGGTATTTCAGACGCACCATTTCATCGACGTCCACATGGTCTTCAATATAAAACGGCGGGGTCTTCGAAGGGCTCAGCAGACGGAAATCCGTCGCAAGGACCTCGATTTCGCCGGTTTTCAAATTGGGATTGGCGGAGCCTTCAGGCCGGGGACGGACTTTCCCCGTCACCGCCAGGACGAATTCGTTGCGGATGGTCTCCGCTTTAGAAAACAGGGTTTCACCGATGGCCGGGTCGATCACCACCTGGACCATGCCTTCCCGGTCTCTCAAATCCACGAAAATGACGCCGCCATGGTCACGGCGGCGATGGGTCCAGCCCATCAGGGTCAGTTCCTGCCCTACGTGCTCCAGGGTCACCTGTCCGCAATAGCAGCTTCGTTTTAATCCTTGGATCGACTCGCTCATTTTATATCCCCCTCAACCTTGATTGCGGAAAGCTTCTGTTGCACATAGCTGACTGCATCATTCACACTGATCGTTGTTTGTTCTCCGTTGGCCATTTGGCGGCAGATCACAGCCTGACGGGCAATTTCATCGTCGCCGATGATCAATACGATTTTGGCCGCAACCCGGTCTGCCGCTTTCATTTGGGCCTTCAATCCCTTGCCCTGGTAATCCCTTTGGACCCTAAGGCCGGACAACCGCAGACTGTGGCAGAGCTGGCTGGTGAGAATTTCGGCATTTCCACCCAGTCCGGCAACAAAAACATCGCAGGAATCGGGCTTCTGCAGCTGGCTCCCCTGCTGTTCCAGCGTCAAAAGCAGCCGTTCCATTCCTAACGCAAATCCGATGCCCGGGAGCGCTGGACCTCCGATCTCTTCGATCAGGTTGTCATAGCGGCCGCCTCCGCAGATGGCGCTTTGGGAGCCTTCCTTGCCGGCAGTGATTTCAAAAGCGGTCCTGGTATAATAATCCAGTCCACGGACCAGGTTTTGGTCCACTGCATAGGGAATCCCCATAGCTTCAAGAATCTTCTTGACCTGGTCAAAATGGTTTTGGCAATCCTCACAAAGATACTGGGTGATGGACGGCGCACCCTGGACCAATTCATGGCAATGCTTGCTCTTGCAGTCCAGGATCCGCATCGGATTCCGGTCGAAGCGGGTCTGACAGGTTTCACAGAGGTCGTGCAAGGCAGGCCTCAGATGATCCTGAAGCGCTGCGCGATACGCCTTCCGGCAAACCGGGCAGCCGACGCTGTTCAGATGGACCAATACATTTTCCAAGCCTAAACCATGGAATATTTCATAAGCAAAGGCAACGGCTTCACTGTCAATGGCCGGTTCATGGCCCCCGATGGTCTCGATGCCGAACTGGTTGAATTGACGGTAACGGCCGGCCTGGGGCCGGTCGTAGCGGAACATGGGGCCCACATAATAGTATTTTCCGGGCAAAGTGCCGGAATACAGCTTATTCTCGACAAAAGAACGGGCAACCCCGGCCGTGCCTTCCGGCCGCAGCGTCAGGGAACGGTCGCCGCGGTCGGTGAAGGTGTACATTTCCTTTTCCACCACGTCAGAGGTATCACCGATCCCTCTCTGAAACAGCTCTGTATGCTCAAAGATCGGGATCCGCAATTCCTGAAAGCCGAATCGTCCGGCCAAATCCCGCAAATAGTTTTCGACATAATGCCATTTCCATACTTCATCCGGCAAAATATCATTAACGCCGCGGGGCTTCGTTGTCAGCATGAAATCGGCTCCTTCCTGAATTTCGATCAAATCATGGATTTTTGTTCTTAAAAATGCCTACTTAAATAAATTTATACAATCTGCTTGAGCTTGTCAACTTTTCGTTGGATTATTTCATGGATTCTTTCAATATATTGGATCATATCCTTAGGATTGTAATCATTCTCCAGGGTCCAATCCTTCGGGGATATGAATTTGCTGCAGGCGCCGACCCCGATCCCAAGGATCGTCTGTCGTTCTTCCATCATAAGGATATTGTACAGGCAATGCTGTCCCGGCAAGGAATAGCCGACGTTTTCCGTCATGGCAAGGATTTCTTTTTGCCGGTAAAGATAATAAGGCACATAGCCGGCTTCGGTCAGTTTTTGCCGGGCTGAATCCCCCATGGCCAGACCGGCAGCAACCGTCAGAAGCTCGGGATACTTTTCTTTGAATGCCGATCCCCGTTTGATGGCCAGACCGTGGATCGTTATGTTTTCCGGCCGGAAGGCCAGGAGCTTATCAAGGGTATCGTTCAGCTCAGCCAGCCCTTCTCCTGGCAAACCGAGGATCAGGTCGCTGTTGATGGCCATATGGCTTCCGGATAATCGCGCAAAGGTTTCCTCCACGTCTTCAACCCGGTGCTTTCGACCAATGCTGTCCAGCGTTTTTTGCTGCATCGTCTGAGGATTGACACAGATGCGCCGGACCGGATGGCGGCCAAGCACTTCAAGAATCTCTTTGGTCAAGGTTTCCGGGCGGCCGCCTTCCACGGTCCACTCCGCATCCGGCATGAAATTGAAATTTGCTGAGAGCGCGGTCAGAAGCCGGTCCATATGCTCCGCATCCATCGCCGTCGGCGTCCCGCCGCCAAAATACATGGTCTGGACCTTCAGTCCCAGTTTTCCGGCAGCGCCTCCGATCTGACGGATTTCCTCCAGCATGGCCTGGAAACATGGTTCTGACCATTTTTTCCAGCGTTTGAGGTCATACCCGGGGAAAGAGCAATAACTGCAGCGGCTCGGACAAAATGGGAAACCGATATAAAGGCTGATCACCCTTCGATCCCCGGCATACCGTGAAAGGATCGGCCGTTGGTACTGAACGGTTTGAAGCAGCAGGTCGATCCGGGTCTCCTCGACGCCATACTCCACGTCAAGAATATGCCTGATTTCTTGCTCCGCCAAGCCTTGGTCAAGAAAACGATGGATCATCTTGGTGGGCCGGACACCGGTCAGAATACCCCATGGATTGGGACGTGCCAGTTTATAAGCGATCAGCATGTGGTGAAAAGCCAGCCTCAGCACACGCCGCCGCCGGTATTCCCAGGTTTCTTCAAAAGCAAAGGGCCGGACCTCCTCCTCCCAGGAGCAGGTCTGACATTGGTCCTGCCAATTGAGCCGCACCGACTTTTTTTGCCGGTCCCAAGCAATCTGCAGCAGCGGCGGCCGGGCCAGCGCGGTGGGAACGCAGACGCCCATTTCATGCACCACAGCCATATCCTGCACATCCTTGGCCTGGACATCGATCATGTCCATGGCGGTGAGCTGCGCCTCGGACGTCTTGCCGCAAGCTTGCGCAGCCTGAGCTTCTTCGGACCGCACTTCATAGCCGTAACAGCGCAGCAAATCATTTAATACAGCCCGGTCGGAACTGCAATTGGAGGTCAGCGTCAAGGGCTTAAAAGGGTTTTCCATGAATCTCATCCTTTAATTAAATATTTTCGCTGAAAAAGGCATTGAAGCGTTTTTCATCACCAATGGTCGTCTGGGGACCATGGCCAGGATAAACCACGGTGTCGTCAGGCAATCGATATAATTTTTCTCTTATGGACTTTTCCAGGTCCTGAAAATTTCCGCCGGGCAGATCTGTCCGGCCTACTGAGCCTTGAAACAGCGTATCGCCTGTGAACACACAGCCCTCACTCAGAAGACTGATCCCGCCTTCGGTATGGCCAGGTGTGAGCAGCACTTTAAGATGAATATTTCCAAGAGAAATTGTTTCATTTTCCTCCACACAACGATCCGCTTCCATAGTCGCCCGGCTGCCCATCATATAAATCATGCTGCTGCGTGGGTCACCCAAGCGGTGTTGGTCCAGGGAATGGATCAGGACCTGCGCTGCCGGAAAAGCTTCTTTCAACTGGGGTATCGCTCCGATATGGTCTCCATGGCCATGGGTCACCACGATATAACGGGGAGAGAGTTGGTTTTTGTCCAGCCGGTCCAGGATCTTTTCCGGCTCGAATCCGGGGTCGATCACAACGGCTTCGTTACCATGGTCTTCGAAAAGAATATAACAATTGGTCTGGTAATCGCCCAGGGCAAGATTGATGATCTGCAACGGGGTCTCCTCCTTCGATACGGTTCTGTCTTCAATCTCTGAAGCTGTCATCCAACCACATCCTGTCGATCCCTTCCGGGCGTGACCCGGTATACTTCGTTGATGTCCTTGATCCGGCGGATCCGTTCGATGATGTAATTCAGATGGTCGATGTTCTTGATTTCCATTTTTATATTGGTGGTTGCCATGCCGTTTTTCATAGCTCTGGAATGGATCGCATGGATCGGCATTTTTAAATCCGCCAGCGTGGTCAGAATGTCGCTGGTCAGACGAGCCCGGTCTCTGGAAATAATTTCGATTTCAGCGATGAACATACCGCTGGCTGTATCCTCCCAAGCCACCTCCACAAAACGTCCATCCTCTTCATTGCGATAGTGCTGCGCATTGGGGCAATCCGCACGGTGGACGGATACGCCTCGCCCTCGGGTAATGTAGCCGACGATCTCATCGCCCGGGAGCGGATTGCAGCAGCGGGACAGACGGATCAGGACGTTGTCGACCCCGCGAACGATGATCTCTCCGGCCGCTTTGCCACTGCCGGCTTCTTTTCTGCGGTTTTTGACCGCATTGGCGGCTGCGGCGACCTGGGCGGCAATCTTCTCCTCCGGCGGGGCGGCGTTTTTATAGAAATCCTCCCGAATCCGGTTCATCACGGTGGTCAGATTGGTACTGCCGTCGCCAAGAGAAGCCAGCAGATCATCCACCGTATTGAAGCCGAAGCGCCTGGCCACATCGATCAGGGTATCGTCTTTCAGCAAGTCGCCGATATCCAGGTTGTTCTTTTTTAAGTCGTGCTCGATCAGG
>CALMWJ010000179.1 GCA_937873525.1 uncultured Peptococcaceae bacterium
AAAAAGCAAAATAAATTAAAAAAGAGGTAATCCACTCCATGTACAACGACAAAACCATTGTTTGCAAAGACTGCGGCACCGAATTCATCTTCACTGTGGCTGAACAGGAATTTTATGCGGAAAAAGGTTTCACCAACGAACCCCAACGCTGCAAACCCTGCCGTAATGCCCGCAAGAACGCTGCCGGCGGATCCAGCCGTCCTGAGAAAGTTCTCTACGACGTGATTTGCGCCGAGTGCGGCAGACCCACCCAGGTACCCTTCCAACCCAAAAATGATCGTCCCGTCTATTGCCGTGACTGCTTTGCAAACAACAGATAATAGATAAAACATCCGCTTTTGGAGTACGCCTTTCGGGGCGTACTTTTTTTTATGCCTTGCGCCAGGGGCGGCATGAGGCAAGCCAGCCTTGGTTCTGCCCGTTACAGACATCCAGCTTGCTGAATGCGGCAGCTCACAGTTCCCGGAGCACAAGATCCGTTTCCCCGGGGTTCAGTCCAATCTCCAGCCGGAGCACCTTTGGATGCTTCCTGCCGTATTCCTGGCGGACCATCTCTTTCAGCTCTGTGCCGCCGCGGTACCCGTGGATCACGCGGATACGGTAAACCTCTTTGCCTGCCCTGCGGAGCTGACTGTCAAGATAGGTTTTCGCCTGATATTTATTCATTCCATGGACATCCACTTCAACGATTCCCCGATTCATCCCGCGCCTCCCGAATCATATTGGATTCTATCGTCCCCTTTGAAAGAAAATAAAAACAGATCAGCCCTGCCGCGATAAAACCGGCACCGCCGATGATCCCGGTGGGGAAGGGACCGATGAAAGGATTGGCCGTCCCTTTATAAAACCAGACGCTGGCGGCGGCCATCCCGTTGAGCCCCCCATGGGCCAGGGCAGCCGGCACAGCGCTCCTGACTTTTAAGGAAAGCAGGGCCAGCAGGGCACCGACGAAGATACAGAAGACAACCATGGCCGCAATCCCCCCGTAAGGTGCCGTCGGATAACCGACGCCATAGTTGTGCCCCATGGCGATCATGGGGGCATGCCAAAGGCCCCAGATCACGCCGGTGACCAAAGCGGCCAAGGGTGCCGGATATTTTTCGCAAAGCTTCGGCAGAAGATAACCCCTCCAGCCCAGCTCTTCGCCCAGGGCAGGAATAAAATTCAGCGCCGGCGCTAGGAAAATCCCCATGGCCATCTGGGTGAGCATCAGTCGTTTCATCGGCAGCATGACCCCTTGCTGCGCATAAACCGCCGCCATGGTGCTGAGGGTCGGATCAAAGGTGTCCGAGTAAATCATGAAATACAGGGCAGCCCCGGCAATGATCAGCAAGCTTGGCAAAAACCAGGCCGCCAGGTACCATCGAATGTTTCCTTTAAAGTGAAGCGCCAGCCGCATATCCCCGAAGCCTTCCCCGGTCATGGCCCGTGTCAGAATCACGCATGCCGCCGGAATCAGCATAAAAGCCATAAAAATCAACTGAGCATAAGGATTGCCGAGTCCGCCGGCGGCCATAAGGCCAAAGGCAGCGCCCCAGGTCAATACAAAGGTCAGCCCTAAGAACAGATTCACTCGCTTCATGATGCATCCCATCCCCCTCTTGATTTCATAGGCCGCTGCCCCGGAATTCACGGCTCGCACCGACTCTCTTCATGAAGCCTCGAGAATCATTGACAGTAGACAGCCGTCCCCGAGGCTGTGACCATCAGCATGCCGTTGTCGGTACCCAGGACTTCATAATCGATGTCCACCCCGACGATAGCATTGGCACCGAGCTCCAACGCCCGTCCTTCCATTTCCTTCATCGCGCTTTCCCTGGCCTGGATCAGTTCCTGCTCATAGGCAGCAGAACGGCCACCGAAAAAATTGGACAGACCCGCTGTAAAATCCTTGATGATGTTCACACCGGCAATCACCTCACCAAACACGATGCCTTTGTACTCGGTGATCTTTTTTCCTTCAATGGAAGGGGTGGTTGTAATGATCATGATCACGCCTCCTTGATTTGAATCGTTTTTTCCATCCAGATGTGGGGGACATGTTCATCCATATACTCGTCGCCAAAACAAAGGTATCCCATTTTTTCATAGAATCCCTTGGCTCTGACCTGGGCAGAAAGGCGAACCGTATGGCCGCCTAGCCGTTCTGCTTCTTTTTCTAATTGTTCCACCACCAAGCTTCCTAAATTCTGCCCACGGGAAGCTTTCAAAACAGCGATTCTGCCGATCACAAAGGTCGCTGCCTCGCCTTCTTTGCGGTAGATCCTTCCGGTGGCCACGGCCGCGCCGTCTCTTTGAATCAGGACATGGTAAGCCTCTTCATCCATAGCGTCAAACTCATTGTCAAATTTTTGCTCTTCCACAAAAACTTTCTGCCGGATCTCTCTCGCTTCCGGCAAGTTCTCCAACCCCTGGGTAATCCTGACCAAGTCCATAGGCTGTCGCTCCTTTGATCATCATTTTGCATCCCGGATTCATTCGTCGATTCGATCGAAACCGATGATGACTTTGAACAGGTCCCCGTCCACCGACAGCTCGAAGCTGCCTTTCTGGAGCTCAGTCAGGCTTTTGGCGATGGAGAGACCCAAACCGCTGCCCTCCGTGGTCCGTGCGCTGTCCCCTCTGGCAAACCGCTCCAGCAACTCTTCCGAAGT
>CALMWJ010000180.1 GCA_937873525.1 uncultured Peptococcaceae bacterium
TAAAGGGCTTGAAATACTTCTTCCAGTTGTTGGCCCAATCCTCTTCCTTCACATTGGCCAGTTCTGCGTCCAGCCGGCCATAAAGTCCTGCTTCATCCTGCTGTTTCATGGCCAGAAGAGACTGCCGCAGCCACTGGAGCTGTTCCCGCCCCTGCGTGTTGTCCGCCAGATAGACCCTGATGTTGGTCTCCCGGCCCCGCTGCTTCAGGACCTCATCGTCCACATAATCCCAGCGTGCCGCCGTATCCCCTTCCAGAAAACGTTCCAGATCCCGGCTGTCCTCCACGATCATCCCTTGGATGCCCAGGGCGATCAAAGCGCCGGTGACCGGTTCAATGCCTTCCGTGGTCGTAAAGATCCTGACTTCCGTCCAATTCATAGCCTTCATCCTATCCATTCGTATTCATGTGAAAAGAGAACCACCCGCGGTCAACGCTATGGTCGTTCTCTTTTTTAGTCAATCCTTATCGAAAAGCCGTTCGAAAATGCCCTTCTGCTTCCCGTTCTTTTTCTCAGACCGGTAGTTTTCCTCGCCGGACAGGCGGGAGAATTCCTGAAGCAATTCCTTCTGCTGATCGGTCAGCTTGGTGGGCGTCGCAATGATGATTTTCACCAGCTGGTCGCCCCGGCCGCCGCCCCGCAGATGAGGGATACCCTTGCCCTTCAGCCGGAGCAAGGTATGGGTCTGGATCCCCTCAGGCACTTTCAGGGTTGCCTTGCCGTCCAGGGTCGGCACGGAAATCTCCGCGCCCAGAGCCGCTTGGGCAAAGGTAACCGGCATCTCCATATAAACGTCATTGCCGCGGCGTTCGAAAATTTTATGAGGCTTGACGCGGATAAAGATGTAGAGGTCCCCCGGTTCACCGCCCCGGTTGCCGGCCTCTCCTTCGCCGCTTAAGCGGATCCGTGAATCATTGTCCACACCCGCCGGAATCTTGACCTTCAGCGTCTTGCGTTTGCGCACCCGGCCCTGTCCGCTGCATTCCGGGCAAGGCGTTTCAATAATGGTCCCTTCGCCGTCGCAGTCAGGACAAGGGCGGATCGACTGGAAGCTTCCCAGAGGCGTCTTCTGGGTCATTCTCACCTGGCCGGAGCCCTGGCATTTGGGACAGCGTTTCTTGGTGGTCCCGGCCTTGGCGCCGGTGCCTTGGCAGGCGCTGCAGGTTTCGGGCTTCACCACCTCGATGTCCTTTTCCACGCCGAAAGCGGCCTCTTCAAAGGTGATCTCCACATCCTTGCGCAGATCCGCGCCCCGCTGGGGCCCGCGGGCCTGCTGACGGCCGCTCTGTCCGCCCATTTCACCGCCGAAGAACATGTCAAAGATGTCGCCGAAGCCGCCCGCACCGCCGAACCCGCCATAACCGCCGGCACCGCCGAAGCCTCCGAAGCCGCCCGCACCCTGGCCATCCACGCCCGCATGGCCATACTGGTCATACCGGGCCCGTTTGTCCGCATCGCTCAGCACTTCGTAGGCTTCGTTGACTTCCTTGAATTTTTCTTCCGCTTCTTTGTTGTTGGGATTGACATCGGGATGATACTGCCGTGCCAGCTTCCGATATGCTTTTTTAATATCAGCATCCTGGGCGCCCTTTTGGACGCCCAGAACCTCATAGTAATCCCGCTTAGTCATTTTTATTTATCGTCCTTCACTTCGAAGTCGGCATCCACCACCGTGTCGTCGCCGCCCTGGTGGCTCTGGCCTTCGCTTTGTCCGCCGGCTTCCGCGCCGGGGGCAGCGCCTTCGCTCTGCTGGTACATCTTTGCCGATACCGCATAGACGGCATTGGTCAGGGTTTCGCTCTTGGCTTTCATGCCTTCAAAGTCATTGGCCTCGATGGCCTTCTTCAACTCCTCGATGCCCTTTTCAACCGCGGCTTTTTCGTCGGCCGTGGCTTTATCGCCGGCATCCTTCAGGGTTTTTTCAGACTGGTACACCAGATTGTCCGCGTTATTGCGGGTTTCGGCTTCTTCTTTGCGCTTCTTGTCATCCGCCGCATTCATTTCCGCTTCTTTGACCATCCGTTCGATGTCGTCATCGGTCAGGCCTGAAGAGGACGTGATGGTAATGGCCTGTTCCTTGCCGGTACCCATGTCTTTGGCGGAAACGTGGACGATGCCGTTGGCGTCAATATTGAATTTCACTTCGATCTGGGGAATTCCCCGGGGAGCCGGCGCGATGCCGGAGAGCTGGAAGCGTCCCAGGGTCTTATTGTAAGCAGCCATCTCACGTTCGCCCTGCAGGACATGGATATCCACGGAAGGCTGATTGTCGCTGGCTGTAGAGAAAATCTGGCTCTTGGAGGTGGGAATGGTGGTGTTGCGGTCGATCAGACGGG
>CALMWJ010000181.1 GCA_937873525.1 uncultured Peptococcaceae bacterium
TGGTGTCGGTGACGGAACGCACCCGGGAGATCGGCATCCGCAAAGCCCTTGGGGCCAGGACACGGGACATTTTGGTTCAGTTTCTCACGGAGTCCGCGCTCTTGTCCGCAGCCGGGGGCGTGATCGGCACGCTGCTGGGCATTGGCTTCGTGATGATCGGCGGGGCCATCGCCAAGATCGATGTGGTGATCGATCCCATGGTGGTAATAGTCGCCGTGGCGTTTTCAGCCATTGTGGGGGTCCTGTTCGGGATCCTTCCGGCTTCCAAAGCGGCCAAAGCAGACCCCATCGAAGCGCTGCGTTACGAATAAGCGGAGCTTCCAAAGGTTGCTGCTCAATCCGATGAAAAAACAGGCAAAAATTTATGCAGCGAGGCAGAACGGTCTAGACAGACGGTGCCCTGACCGATATACTTATTCAAAGGAAAGCCATCGGTTTCCTATTTGCAGATCAGCACACTCTGTGGCCGACGGCTCAGAGTGTGTTTTTTTCTGCCCTGCGCCGGAGCGGTGCAGGAAAGGCCAGCGATGGCGGGCCATTTTATCAATGATGACGGAGGTATGTATGAGGCATCTGATCGACCCCCTGGATTTTAGTGAGGCCGAGATCGAAAAACTTCTGGATGTGGCGGATGACATTGCTCTAAACCCCAAAAAATACAGCCAGGTATGTGCCGGCAAGAAGCTGGCAACGCTGTTTTATGAACCCAGCACCCGCACCAGGCTGAGCTTTGAAGCCGCCATGCTGAATCTGGGCGGCAGCATCCTGGGCTTTGCCACGGCGGACAGCAGCTCGGCCGCCAAAGGCGAGAGCGTGGCAGACACCATCCGGGCAGTCTCCTGCTATGCGGACATCTGCGCCATGCGCCACCCCAAGGAAGGCGCGCCTCTGCGGGCATCTCGTTACGCGCGGATCCCGGTGATCAACGGGGGGGACGGCGGTCACCAGCATCCCACCCAGACCCTCACCGACCTGATGACGATCCGCGCCAAGAAGCATCGGCTGGGAAATATGACCATCGGCTTGTGCGGCGACCTGAAGTTTGGCCGGACGGTCCACTCCCTGATCAAGTCCCTGGCCAGGTATGAAGGAATCCAGTTTGTCCTGATCTCGCCGGAGGAGCTGCAGGTGCCGGATTATATCGTGGACGAGGTGCTGAAAGGGAAGGACATCCCTTACGAGGAAGTGGGCAATATGGAAGAGGTGATCTCCAGCCTGGACATCCTCTACATGACCCGCGTCCAGAAGGAGCGGTTCTTCAACGAAGAGGATTATATCCGCCTCAAGGACAGCTACATTCTGACAGCCCAGAAAATGCGGCGGGCGAAAAAAGACATGGCCATCCTCCATCCGCTGCCCAGGGTCAATGAGATCGCCATCGAGGTAGATGACGATCCCCGGGCAGCCTATTTCGACCAGGTGCAAAACGGCGTCTATGTGAGAATGGCCTTGATCATGATGCTTTTGGAGGTGACCCCATGCTGAACATCGACAGTCTGGAACGGGGGATCGTGATCGATCATATCAAAGCCGGCTGCGGCATGAAAATCTATAATTTGCTGAAGCTGGATGAGCTGGACTGCTGCGTGGCGGTGATCAAGAACGCCCGGAGCAGCAAATACGGCAAAAAGGACATCATCAAGATCGAGGATATGGTGGACTTGGATCTGGAGATATTGGGTTTCGTCGATCCCCACATCACCATCGACGTGATCGATGAGGGCAAGATCGTGGAGAAGAAGCATCTGGTGCTTCCTCAGAAACTTGTCAATGTGATCAAATGCAAAAATCCACGCTGCATCACCAGCATCGAGGAAGAGATCGACCATGTCTTCAAGCTGAGCGGCCAGGGGGACCACCATTACCGTTGCGTCTACTGCGAGCAGGAATACCAGGGCTGAAATAGAAGAAGCAATAAATAAGAAACACCCCCAAGCAATGGACAACAAATCCAATGCTTGGGGGTGTTTTCATGCAATGCCGACAAAGTTCACTTGTTCAGCCGCGTCATCGCTATACGATAGACGGTATCATCCTCCCGTACGGAGATAATGATGATCCATTTGCTCATTCGATCTCTACCGCAACTTCGTCGAGTTCCGTATCAGAGATTCCAAGGGCCTTCATGATCTTATCGGAACTGAGCTGGGCTTTCATGCTGCCGCCTTCTCTCTGGAGCGCCTCAAAATAGAGTGCGCAATCTTCCAGCGCTTCCATGATCGCTTCGTAGCGGGCGGGATTCATGAGGATGCAAACCGGGACATTGTTTTTAATAACGATTTTCTCCCCCTGATCATCGACTTCATCAAAGATCTTCTTTGCTTCACCCCGATTGAAACGAGTAATAGGGACCAAAGATTTTAATACTTTTTGGGTTTGCATAGCGGCGGTTGCCATGATGATCCCTCGCTTTCAGCAGCAGGTATGATGCCGTCGTTACTTTATTCAATTTTAAGACGACATAGTTAGAATATCAATAAAAAAAGCGATAAATATATTAATAAAAACAACTATAATATCAATAATTGCTATGCTATGGGCATAAAATCAGGAGATGTGGATTTGGTGCTCTTCATTATTTAAACACCTGGGAAACTGAAAGGGCCTGCAATTTTGTTGCAAAATAACAATCCCTCTTTTTGGGCAATGGTCGACAGATAATAAAAGCGGTTCTCACTTTACAGAATCGATATTACCATTAGACGAAGGGCAAAACGGGATGAGGTGCGGTCCGTTGTA
>CALMWJ010000182.1 GCA_937873525.1 uncultured Peptococcaceae bacterium
GTTTTGTCGTTGTACATGGAGTGGATTACCTCTTTTTTAATTTATTTTGCTTTTTACAAGCATTAAACCAAGTATATGTGATTTTATCGAGTTTGTCAACAAAAATATATTTAAATCGGATTTACCTGGAAAGGAGCGTTTATGCTCACTTACAATCCATGCAATTTATGTCCCAGGCTCTGCGGTGTGGACCGATTCCGCCATAAGGGCTTTTGCCAAAGCGGCGTACAGATCAAGGTGGCCCGGGCGGCCCTCCACTTCTGGGAAGAACCCTGCCTCAGCGGAAACCGGGGCAGCGGGACCGTTTTTTTCAGCGGCTGTACGCTGCGCTGCTGTTTCTGCCAAAACTATTCCATCAGCATCGAGGGCTATGGCAGGGAGGTTTCACCGGAACGGCTGGCAGCCATGTTCGAGTCGCTGCAGGATCAGGGAGCCCACAACATCAATCTGGTCACGGCCACCCATTTCCTGCCCGGCTTGCTGCAGGCTCTGGATCTTGCGAAACCCCGGCTCCATATCCCGGTCGTTTATAATTGCGGCGGCTATGAAAGGGTGGAAGTCATCCAAGCCTTGAAGGATTACGTGGATATCTATTTGCCGGATTTCAAATATTGCAGCAGCGAGCTATCCTGGAAATATTCCCAGACGAAGGACTATTTTTCGGCTGCGGCGGCTGCGATCCAGGAAATGGTCCGGCTGACCGGCCCATTGGTCTACGATGCGGAAGGGATCATGCAGAAGGGCGTCATCATCCGGCATCTGGTGCTGCCCGGCGCTCGAAAGGATTCGATGGCGATTTTAAATTGGATCCATGACCACCTGCCAGAAAATCATTATGTGCTAAGCCTGATGAGTCAGTACACGCCTTGTTACAAGAGCTGTGAGCATCCGGAAATCGATCGGCGGCTAACCACGGCCGAGTATCAGTCGGTGGTCCGTGAGGCTTTGCGACTGGGATTGGACAGCGGCTATATCCAGGAAAGGGACAGTGCCCGGGCAGAATATACACCACCCTTTGATCTGGAAGGGGTGTAACGCCGGAAAAAATGAAGCGGCTTCGGGATGATGAACAAGATCAGTCCGAGGCCGTTTCATTTCAATACCAGTGTTAGCAGAGATCCAGAAAATACTGATGGACGCTGAGGTCTTCCGTCAATTCCGGATGAAAGGCAGTAACAAGAATGCTTCCCTGGCGGGCGGCCACCACGCGGTTCTGGACCTCCGCCAATATTTCCACGCCTTCGGCGGCCTTAGCGATAAAGGGGGCCCTGATGAAGGTCATGGGGATCTCCCCGACGCCTGCAAAAGGTGCAATGGTATGGAAACTGCCAAGCTGTCTGCCGAAGGCATTGCGCTGGGCTGTAATATCGATGGCGGACAGGTATTGGTTTGAGTCGTTGGCAATTTCCTTTGACAGAAGGATCAGTCCGGCACAGGTTCCGAAAACCGGTGTGCCCTTCTGGATGCGCTGCCGCAGGGGTTCAAAAAGATCCAGTTCCCGCAGCAGTTTTCCGATGGTGGTGCTTTCACCGCCGGGCAGGATGAGACCGTCGAGGGGCTTGTTTTCCAAATCGGCCTTTTGCCGGATCTCAAAAGAAGGGATGCCCAAGCGGTCCAAAGCATGGATGTGCTCGATGAAGCCGCCCTGGAGGGCCAAAACGCCGATCATCCTATTGACCCCGTTCAGCCATCAGCAGGGCAATCTCCTGCTCGTTGATGCCCACCATGGCTTCTCCCAGATCTTCGGAAAGACTGGCCAGCAGCTTGGCATCCTTAAAATTGGTCACAGCTTTGACGATGGCTTCAGCCCGGCGGGCGGGATTGCCGGATTTGAAGATGCCGGAGCCCACGAATACGCCTTCTGCCCCAAGCTGCATCATCAAGGCGGCGTCTGCCGGCGTCGCCACACCCCCGGCGGCGAAGTTGACCACAGGGAGCTTGCCCTGGTCATGAACATATTGGACCAGGTCATAGGGGACCTGAAGATCTTTGGCTGCATGAAACAGTTCATCATCCCGCTGATTTTGCAGTTTGCGGATCTCCTGGCTGATCCGCCGCATGTGCCGGACAGCCTGCACGATGTCGCCGGTTCCAGGTTCGCCTTTGGTACGGATCATGGAAGCGCCTTCAGCGATCCGGCGCAGGGCCTCCCCAAGATCCTTTGCTCCACAGACAAAGGGAACGTTAAATTTAGTCTTGTCAATATGGTATTTGTCATCGGCGGGGGACAGGACTTCGCTTTCATCGATGTAGTCGATTTCAACGGCCTGCAGGATCTGGGCTTCTGTAAAATGCCCGATGCGGACCTTGGCCATGACCGGAATAGAAACGGCTTCCTGGATTTCGCGGATCATTTTAGGATCGCTCATTCGGGATACGCCGCCTGCGGCACGAATGTCGGCGGGGATCCTTTCCAAGGCCATGACGGCGCAGGCGCCGGCTTTTTCAGCGATCCGTGCCTGCTCCGGCGTGGTGACATCCATAATCACACCGCCTTTCAGCATCTGGGCAAGGTTTTTGTTCAGCTCATAACGGTTATTCATTTCAATTCCCTCTTTCTAATGTTGATCTATTGACGAATCATAAGGTGATGGTATGATTATAAAAAGCAACTGACCATAAAGAAAGTGCCAGAATGCGATAAGTTCATGGTGCCAGTTTAGGAGTATCGGTATGAATATGCTAACCATCACCCTGGATCCCAGAGCAAAAGAACCACTTTATGAACAATTGTACGGCTACATCAAAAGGGAGATTCAGAGCGGCCGGTTTCCTTGCGGCGGCAAGCTGCCTTCCAAACGAGAGCTTGCGGCGCATCTCCAATGCAGCCGGAACACGATCCAGAATGCTTACAGCCAGCTGCTCTCAGAGGGCTACATATCGGCCAGGGCAAGAAGCGGGTATTATATTGCTGAAATGGATGGAATCATCGGACTGAAGCCGACGGCGCCGGCTGAGGCCGATGACGCGGTACAATCAGGGGAGGCCATCTATAACTTTTCGTATCATGGCGTTGATGGGGAAAGCTTTCCCTATGCGGCCTGGAGGAAGATCACGAAGGATGTGATCGATGAATATGACCCCGACCTGCTGCGACTGGGCCATCCCCAGGGGGATTTCAAGCTGAGGTCTGCCATCGCCCATTATCTTCACCAGTCCAGGGGGGTCGTCTGTTCGCCTCGGCAAATCGTGATCAGCGCCGGGACTGAATTTTTGCTGCAGCTGCTGATTCAGATGTTCAGCGAGGACTGCATCTATGCCTTGGAGAATCCGGGTTATGAAAAATTAAGTCAGCTGCTGCGAAGCAGCCGGGCAGATTATGTGCCGGTCCCATTGGATGAGAAGGGAATGATTCCGGAGGCTTTGATCCAAAGCGGTGCCCATGCGGCCTTCATCACGCCGTCCCATCAGTTTCCAACGGGATGCATCATGCCGGCCAGCCGTCGGATCCAGCTCCTGAAATGGGCCAATCAAGGCGATGACCGGTATATCATCGAGGATGATTATGACAGTGAATTCAAATACAGCGGCAAGCCGATCCCTTCCCTGCAAGGACTGGATCATGGAGGGAAAGTCATTTACATCGGCGCGTTTTCCAAATCCTTGACGCCCTCCATCCGAATCAGCTATATGGTTTTGCCGGAGAAGCTTCTGGAGGTATACCTTCAAAGGATGACATTTTATATTTGTCCGGTCCCGGTATTTGAACAGAAAGCCCTTTTCCGGTTTATTTCTCTAGGCCATTTTGAACGGCATTTGAATCGCATGCGCAAAGTCTATAAAAAAAAGCGTGAGGTTTTGGCGAACGTGATCCAGAAGCTGATGCCCGGGGCGGAAATCATTGGCGCCAATGTGGGCTTGCATTTCCTGCTGAGGATCCGCAATGGGATGAATGAGGATGAACTGATTGCCGCCGCCCGGAGGCTGGGCGTCAAGGTTTACGGCTTATCCCAATACGCAATGGGGGATGGTCCGGCTGGACAACAACCCCTGATCCTGCTGGGCTACGCCGCCATGAAGGAAAAGGATCTGGAAACGGCGGCCGGCTTGCTGAAAAAAGCATGGTTTTAAGGGAAAAGGATGACGGAAATGACAATGACATGATACAATCAGGAAAGAATGCTTTGACTTCAAATAAACAGCTTGAGAGGTTCTCTGATGCATCAATGGATCATTCACATCATGGATCAATTTGGCTACATGGGGATCGTGCTTCTGATCGCCATTGAAAATATCTTTCCGCCGATTCCCTCGGAAGTGATCCTCACCTTTGGCGGCTTCATGACCACCTATACCCGCCTGACGATAGCGGGCGTGATCTTGTCGGCCACAGCCGGTTCCATGATCGGCGCCGTCATACTCTATGGGCTAGGTCGCCAGTTAAGCCCCCGGAGGCTGCAGCGGCTGCTGGACAGCGCCTGGGCAAGGGCCTTGCGTTTCCAGAAAAACGATGTGGACAAAGCCGTCGGCTGGTTTGAACGGCACGGCAAAACCACGGTTTTCGTTTGTCGTTTCATTCCGGTAATGCGAAGTCTGATTTCGATTCCGGCCGGCATCTCCCGGATGGCGATGCCGCAGTTTCTGCTGCTGACCACCCTGGGCACGGTCTTATGGAATACGCTGCTGGTTTCTTTGGGCGCTTTTGCCGGCGAAGCCTGGAGAAACATTGCCGGATACATGGATCTATATTCAACGGCCGTGCTGACGGTCATGTCGGCGGCGGTCCTGACGGCAGGGCTCTTGTTCTATAGAAAACGGAAAGCGGCCGCCTCCAAAAAGTAAAGCCAGCTGAATCGGCTGCGGGCAGACGGGAGGCCGGTTGACGGCAGGGCCGCGGTGTGCTACAATACCACCTAATTGAATACGGGGGAGCTTGTGGGCAGGCTGAGAGGAAGTGGTGCGACTTCGACCCCTATAACCTGATTTGGATAATGCCAACGTAGGGATGGAACGCTGAGGTCGTCATGATTTATGCGGGAAACACCGGTTGGTGTTTCCCGTTCTTTTTTGTCTCAACCGCATAGGACATCGCGGCCGGCAGTGCCGACCAAGCGAATAAACGGAGGGATTCGATGTTAGAGAAAGTATTTCTTAATGTGAAAGGGAAGCAGCCCCTGGTCCATTGCATCACCAACTATGTGACGGTCAATGAATGCGCCAACATACTGCTGGCGTCCGGCGGCTCTCCCATCATGGCCGACGACCTTCGGGAAGCGGCGGAAATCACCGCCTTGTGCAGCAGCCTATGCCTGAATATCGGAACGCTGAATGAACGCACGGTCCGGTCCATGTTGGCTTCCGGGAAAGAAGCCAACCGGCTCGGCAGGCCTGTGGTTTTGGATCCGGTGGGGGCAGGCGCCTCCGAATTCAGGACAGCCACGGCCTTTGAGCTTCTGCGGCAGGTCCGGTTTGCGGCGATTCGCGGCAACAGCTCGGAGATCAAGACCATTGCCAAAGGCTCGGGCACCACCAAGGGTGTCGATGCGGATCAAAACGATGCGGTTTCCAGCCAGAACCTGGATTCCATGATTGCCTTCGCCAAGGATCTGAGCGCCCGGACTGGTGCCGTCATCGCCATCACCGGGGCCATCGATGTCGTGGCGGACAGCGATTCGGCGTATGTGATCACCAACGGCCACCCGATGATGGCCAAAATGACAGGGACTGGCTGCATGCTGTCGGCCTTGATGGCGGCCTTTGCAGCGGCCAATGCCGATCATGTGCTGGAGGCGGCCGCTGCGGCCGTCTGTCTGATGGGGTTGAGCGGAGAAATGGCTTATCAAAAAACGGCTGAACAGGACGGAGGGACCGCAGCCTTTCGCATGCATCTGATCGATGCCGTCAGCCAAATGACCGCAGACCAGCTGAAAGGAGGCGCCCGGATTGAGAAGCGGTAAAGATGACCTGCTGCTCTATGCAGTGACCGACCGGTCGTGGCTCAAGGAACAATCTCTGACGCTGCAGACTGAGAAAGCCATCCAGGCGGGGGCCACCTTCATTCAGCTGCGGGAAAAAAATCTGGGCTATGAAGCGTTTTTAGCCCAGGCCCGGGAGCTTCAGACCCTCACATCCCATTACCAAGTACCAATGGTCATCAATGATAACCTCGAGGTGGCTCTGGCCTGCGGGGCAGACGGCGTTCACATTGGACAAAAGGACAGGCCGGCCGCTGAGGCGCGGCGTCTGCTGGGCTCCGGCAAAATCTTAGGTGTATCGGTACAGACGGTGTCCCAGGCTATTGCTGCCCAGGAAAGCGGCGCCGATTATCTGGGGGTGGGAGCCGTATTTCAGACCGCCACCAAAAAGGATGCCGCAGAGGTATCCTATGAGACGCTGCAGGCCATATGCGGTGCGGTGCGGATTCCGGTGGTGGCCATCGGAGGGATCCGGAAGGACAACATGATGAAGCTGGTCGGCAGCGGCATTGCCGGTGTGGCTGTGGTTTCCGCAATCTATGCACAACCGGATATCCGGTTGGCCACGGCGGAATTGCGGCGGCTGGCAGAATCGGTCGTTTATGGAAGGGCCGGCTCATGAAAAGCGTATTGACCATTGCCGGCTCGGATTGCAGCGGCGGCGCCGGAATCCAGGCAGACATCAAGACCATTACGGTCCATCGCATGTATGCCATGAGCGTCATCACAGCGCTGACAGCCCAGAATACCACCGGCGTCTATGGGGTCCGGGATGTGCCGGCGGACATGGCGGCGCTTCAAATCGATTGTATTTTTAAGGATATCCGTCCCGATGCGGTCAAGATCGGCATGGTGTCCAGCCGCGAAATGATCCGGACCATTGCGGACCGCTTGACCGAATACCGGGCACAGAATATTGTCCTGGACCCGGTCATGGTTTCCTCCAGCGGCAGCAGCTTGCTGGCACCGTCTGCAATCGATACGCTGATGGACAGGCTTCTGCCTTTGGCGGTCCTGGCGACGCCCAATCTGCCGGAAGCGGAGAAGCTGTGCGGGTTCCCCATTGCAAGTCGGGAGGATCGGATCAAGGCGGCCCGCTTGATCGTCCGGCATACCGGCCGCGCCATTCTGATCAAAGGGGGGCATGCTGCCGGGGACGCGGATGATCTGTTGTTTGCCGACGGGTGCGCCCAATGGTTCGAGGGCACCCGCATTCCCAATCCCAATACCCACGGGACCGGCTGTACCCTTTCCTCGGCCATTGCCTGCAATCTGGCCGCTGGACTGTCCTTGAACCAATCGGTCCGAAAGGCCAAAGCCTATGTGGCGGGGGCCATCCGGGCGGGCCTGGATTTGGGAAAGGGATCCGGTCCTCTGGATCATGGCTATTGCATTCACTGAAAAAGAAAGCCGCTCTTCCCGGCGGGGAAGAGCGGCGCACTTTGAAGGCCGTTGCCGGCTGCGGGTCAATATTCTTTTCGGATGCCGAATTCCGCGGTTTCGATCCGATCCATGGGACGATCCAGATACTGGATCAGATCATCAAAAATGGTGTAGTGATCCTTTTCTTGTTCAACCAGGAAAGTGAAGAGCTTTTTATCGTCATCCGTGACGGATTGTGACAAAAATTTTTCATAAAGTGCAATGCTCTGTTTCTCCTTTTCCAGGGCGCCGCGATAGATTTCCAATTGTTCCGGGGTTTTCCAGACTTTGGCGGTCATATCGACAGCTTCCGAAAAGATCTTTTTAGATTCTGCCAAAGCATCGAATTCTGTCAGCTCATAAGATGTTTTATCAAACCGTTTCTGCAGGATCTGCCCATGCTTTCTTTCGTCCTTTGCCAGCATCGTGAATAGGTTTTTTAAATGGGAGTTAGTGGTTGCCTCGGCTTGCCGTTTGTAATAGTTTTCCCCGTCAAGCTCCATGGTGATCGCTACGGCTAAACCATTCATAGTCTCATCTCCTCTTCAAAAACGATTCCGCCATGATAACAGAAAATTGCGACTTTTGTTCCAACGGGCTTCTTAAGTTGATTATACTATATCAGATCATATTTTCAAAGTCATTGAAAATATGCAGCAGCCCATCGGGTGGATTGACAATTGCAGCGAAAGCATTCAAAATTAAAGTGAAGTGACAGAAAATTATGAAAAAACCTTCCGACCGTTTCGAACGACTTGGATATTCATGAGGATCAGCCCAGGGCATACAGGGCAGAGGAGGGATCGAGATGGAATTAAAACAGATCTATACCCCCGGACTTGCACATCTTTCGTATGTATTCAGCGGAAAAACCTCCTGCATTGTGGTTGATCCGGCCCGCGAGATCAGCCAGTACATCCGGATTGCCAAGAACATGGGCAAGCCGATCGCCGCCATCCTGGAAACTCATCTCCATGCGGATTTTGTGTCGGGACATCGGGAGCTGGCCCGGATGACCGGGGCCAGGATCTATATCTCCCAAAAGGCCGAGGCGGATTTCGCCCATCATGGCCTGCAGGATGGGGAAGTGCTGTATATCGATTCCTTCTCGGTCCGAATGCTGGAAACGCCGGGGCATACGCCCGAAAGCTCTGTTTTTGTGGTGGCCGATCTGGAAAGGGGACCCGTCCCAACCCTGGTTTTTACAGGAGACACCTTGCTGGTGGGTGATGTAGGCCGTCCGGACCTATTCCCGGAGCGGGAGGAGGAATTGGCGGCGTCGCTGTACCAAAGCCTTCGACGGATCGAAGAACTGGGCGACCATGTGGAGGTTTATCCGGCACACGGCGCAGGATCCTTATGCGGCAAGAGGCTGTCTCCCAAGCTGTCCTCAACCATTGGCACGGAACGTCTTTATAATATTCCGCTCAACACGCATCCGCAAAGCAAATTCATCGAAAAGCTGCTCCGGGATATGCCCGAAGTCCCGAGCCATTTCAGCCGCTGTTCTGAAATAAACCGCAGGGGACCTGCCTTAAGCAGCGAACTGACCCGGCCTAAGCCCTATCAGCCCAAAGATTTTGCGGATTTATTGGATCGAGGATGTCTGGCGGTAGATACAAGGGATGTGCTGCCGATTTGCGCAGCCCATATCCCGGGCGCTTTTGGCCTGAGCCTCAAAGGCAATTTTGGCACATCCGCCGGATGGAGCCTTCCTCCCGATGTCCCGCTGCTGCTGGTGGCGGACTCAAAGGAAAACCTGGAGGAGGCTGTAAAAGGCTTGCATGCCGTGGGTCAGGACCATGTGATCGGTTATCTGGACGGCGGTATGGAGGCCTGGGTTGCCAGCGGACGTAAAACAGCCAGGATCGAGTGCCTGGCTGCCGAAGAATTGTATGTCCGACGGAATGACCCGTCCCTGACCCTGGTGGACGCCAGGCTTAAAGGGGAATTTAAGCGAGGCCATATTTTCGGAGCGGTCCATGTGACAGCGCCGAAGGTGGCTGGGCATTATGGTGAATGGAAGCGTTCCGGAGCATTGGCTTTCGTCTGTACGCTGGGCACCCAGTCGCTGCTGGCAGCCACTTTGCTGATGCGGCTTGACAGCAATCTGAAGATCTATGTCATGATTGGCGGCATCAAAGCCTGGGAAGCCATGGATTATCCCTTGGTCAAATGATCCAAAACACGAAGGGGCGCAGGAAGTGCGCCTCTTTTCCATGCTTATACTTATTTCACAACGATAGGGGACGCTTGTTTTTCCCTGACCCATCCGATCCTTTGCGGCCATTCTGAATGATCCTGCAATTCCCGGAGCAGGTCCGCCGCATCCTTCTCGGCAACCGAAATCAAGAGACCGCCGGAGGTCTGGGGATCAAAAAGGACATCCTGGAGGCGCAAAGGGAGACCCTCCGCAAAAGCCGCCGAGGCGGCGGCGAAGCTGCGGTTGCGGTAGACGCCAGCCGGCAGGATGCCCATGGCGGCAAAATCCAGAGCTCCGGGCAGAACCGGGATGGCGCCGCTGTCCAATTCGATGGTCACACCGGAACCTTGGGCCATTTCAAGACTATGGCCTAATAAGCCGAAGCCGGTGACGTCGGTGCAGCTGTGGACCTCATACTGAACCATGATGTCACGGGCTTTTTTATTGAGCGTGGCCATCAAATCAAAAACCTGTTTTTCCTGTTCCGGAGGAAGGAGGCCGGCTTTGGCGGCGGTGGTCAGGACCCCGATCCCGATCGGCTTGGTCAGGATCAGGACATCCCCTGGCCGGGCGCTGCTGTTGGCCAGGTGTTTTTCCGGATGGACCAAGCCGGTTACCGAGAGACCGTACAAAGGTTCCGGACCTTCGATGCTGTGGCCGCCGGAGATCAGGGCGCCGGCTTCATACACCTTTTCGTAACCGCCCCGCAGGATCTCCCGGACCGTCTCGGAGGCCATGGCTTTTGTGACACAAAGGATGTTCATGGCCAGGACCGGCTCTGCCCCCATGGCATAAATATCGCTCAAAGCGTTGGCCGCAGCGATTTGACCGAAGGTAAAAGGGTCATCCGCGATGGGCGGGAAGAAGTCCAGGGTTTGCACGATGGCGATTTCCGGCGTCAGCTGAAAAACCGAGGCGTCATCGCTTTTGTCATAGCCCACCAAAAGCCGCGGATCCTTTCGGACCGGCATGTCTGCCAGGAGCTGGGCTAGGGTGCCGGCGCCAACCTTGGCGCCGCAGCCGGCGCATTGAGCCAGCTTGGTCAGCTTGACGGAGGTTTCCATCTTATTTTCCCCCCTCTGTCCGGAGGATGGACGAATTGAGGATCAGCGAAGGATTCAGGTGAAGGATCGCTTCCAGAACGCCGCCGCCAATGGCCAGGGCTTTATCGGAAACGGTGTAGCAGTGGCTCAGTTCGCAGCGGGGATCGATGTCGCCGGATTTCATCCCGCTCTGGACCGGAATCCCCTCAGGCAGGATACCTCGCAAAATGCCGCTGATCTGGGCTGTGACCGGCCAAAGCTTCCCCTGGGAATCTTCAACGGAAGCCACGGCTTGGCCGGTCGTGATGGTGTCGCCGATTTTTGACAGCGGGATAAACTTTCCGGCGCAAGGGGCGCGGAGAACCCGTTCGGTGGTAAAGCCGCCGATGCTGCCGGGGCTGCCGGTGTTGGGCAGAGCGCCGCCATGGTAGATCGGCCGGCCCAAGGTGTGTCCCCGCATGGTTTCGATCACGCAGTGGCAGTCGGCACCGGCTGTAAAACCCGGTCCGAGTGCAAGGACCAGGGGCGCATCCGTGATGGCCGTGTTGATGTTGTGTTTGGCCAGGATGGCGTCGATCAGGATGTCAGGCTTCAGCACCGTGCGGCAGGCTGCTTCCGGATCGGCCAGGACTGCGATGTCGCCGGACGCGGCGATGGCTAATGCCTCCTGCGGGTCCGCAGCATGGCGGCCGGTCACATCCTCGACGGTGGCCCAGCCTTCTGTAATGGCCGGAGAAAAGGCAACCGTCCGGCGGATCGCCGTTGGCTGGGACAAATCGGTCATGACGACCTGAAAGTGGCAGTGCCTCAAACGAAGTGCGACACCCGATGCCAGATCCCCGGCGCCTTTGATCAATATGAGCATGATGATCCCCTTCCTTTGATGAGACGGTGCAAGACCGGCACCGCCGATTGCAGCGACGTGATATAGACTTGACCGGCACCCAGCTCCGACAGGAGCCGGGCTGTGCGTAGGGCTTCCGCCGGCGGATGGACTTCCAGCACGCCATCCGGCGTCAAGGCGTCGGCCTGATTCAGCAGGATGCTCAGACGGGCGCCGGCAGGGAGATCCTTCAGCTGGCCTAGAGGATGATAAACCAGACGGGCCAGGTCTTCAGGGGCTACCCGGTGCTGCGGGCTGCAGCCAAGACGCTGGACGGCCAGATGGGAACGGTGGCAGACTTCCTGCAAAGGCCTGCCGAGGGCCGACAGGCCGGCCAAGGCCAGCACATGATCGGTCTGGGGCGGATACACCGGTTCATATTCAGCAGGGGCTTTTAAGGGGAGCTCGCGGGACCCGTCTGCCTCCACCAGCACATAATCCGCCAGCTGCGGCAGACATTCAAGCAAGACCGCGGGGGGACCCTTCATTTTCCCCTCGGCCTGTTCCTTGGGCCCGGCAGTTTGCAGGATGGCCAGAAGCGGATGCTGCACCAAGGCATTTGAGATGGCCGGGAGCAATTCCTTGCCGCACAGCGGATCGCTGTCGGAGGAAACCGTCTCCAGAAGCAAGGGGACTTGACCGGGAACCGGTTTGCGGATGTGTGTGGTGGTGGTCACAATAACCCGGTTTCCGGCGGCCGACAGCGCATGGGCCAGCATAAACATCAGGGTCGTTTTGCCCCCGCCGCCGATGATGGCAATGGTTTGCCCCCTGTCCCGGCGTTTTGGACCGATATCCAAAGCATCGGACAGCAGGGGCTGGATCAGGAAACGGCGGACCAGTTTCCCGATCTTGTCCAGATTCATCGAAGTGATCTCGTAAAAACGTGCCAGCGGATGCGCCTGAAGCAGACCTATGACCGGGTCGGCCGGGTTTTTGATCAAGCCGATGATTTGGCAGGGCTTGCCCATCGCCGCCAGCACCTGTTGCGGATCAATCTGTTCACCGGGTGCCTTTCCGGAGGTGAGAATCGCCAGAACCGTGCTGCCCCGGGGGATATTATCCGCAAGGCTGCCGGCGGTAAAAATGAAGGGCTGGATGCCAGTTTCATCCAAAGCGTTCCGGATCAGCCCCGAGATGCTGCCGGCATCGCCGCCGCACAGAAAAAGATGCATCGTTTCCTCCTTGCCGGCCTTTGCCAGAATCCGTTTTTCATACGTTCATTGTAAGCCAATATCGTTATACGTTCAAGAAGATAACGATTAAAATGTCATAGAATTGCCGACCCTCCGGCTTACGGGGCGTCTCCCGCCGACTTTGCCGGATGCTTGCGAACCTGCAGCGCTTGTGATAGACTTACGCTCAGATTCAAAGGCGCGCCACATATTCAATGTCAAACCCTTTGGAGAGGATGCAACGGCTCATGCAGAATGTTTATCTGGACCAAGCGGCGACAAGCTTTCCGAAAGCACCGGGCATCAGCGGTGCGATGACAGAATATATCGATAAAATCGGCTCCAACCTGAATCGCAGCAGCAATGAATTGGCGGCTGCAGCCGCACGGACCACCCTGGAGACCAGGGAATTGCTGTGCCGGCTGTTCGGCTTCCCGGACAGCGCCCATGTGGTGTTCACTCCAGGTGTTACCTATAGTTTGAATTACGTCCTGAAAGGCTTTCTAAAACCCGGGGACCATTGCGTGGTCAGCAGCATGGAGCATAACGCCGTCGTTCGGCCGCTGATTCAGCTGAGCCGTCAAGGCGTGGCCATCGACCGGGCGCCTTGCGACCGGGAGGGGAATCTGCTGCTTCCTCAATTTGAGGCGCTGCTGAGACCTGAAACGAGGCTGGTGGTCATGACCCATGCCTCCAACGTGAGCGGGACGATTCTGCCGGTACCGGAGGTGGGTGCCTTATGCCGGAAACGTGGGATCGCCTTTGTTTTGGATGCGGCCCAGACGGCAGGACATCTTGACCTGGATTTTGAAGCCATGGGTCTGAGCGCCCTCTGTTTTGCGGGACATAAAGGTCTGCTGGGGCCCGCTGGTGTCGGAGGGATGCTGTTATCGCCGGAACTGGCCCAAAGCATGGAGCCTTTGATTGCCGGCGGCACCGGATCCGTTTCGGATTCCGAAGAGATGCCGGATTTCATGCCGGACCGGTTTGAGGCGGGAACCATGAACATCCCGGGGATCTACGGACTGAACCGGGCTTTGAAATATATCCTGGAGATGACGCCTCAAGCCCTTCGGGAGAAGGAAATGGCTTTGGTCGCGCAGTTTATAGAGGAACTTCGGGACCTCCCCGGCTTGCGGCTGGTGGGAGAACCGGATCTGGCGCGCCGTGTGGGGGTCGTTTCGCTGGACTTTTTGAACCGTGACCATGGGGAAGTCAGCTATCAGCTTTCCGAGCGATACGGCATCCTGACGCGATGCGGCCTTCATTGCGCGCCATGGGCCCACAAAACCCTGGGGACTTTCCCGCAGGGTACGGTGCGGTTTTCCTTCAGCCACTTCAATACCGAAGCGGAAGTGGCCGCGGCGGCCGTGGCGGTACGCTCGTTGATCTGAATGGATCGGAAAAACATGAAGGGACGGATGATTCCGTCCCTTCTTTCATGGATAGGCGTTGTGCTGTGAGGTCAAGGTTGCTGATTGACCCATTGGATCAGCTCCGCAGCAATGCTGACGGCAATCTCGGCAGGGGTTTGGGCCTGGATCGGCAAGCCGATGGGGGAATGGATCCGCGCAAGGCGTTCTTCGGTGATCCCTTGCTTTCGCAGCCGGTCGTACATGATCGTGCGCTTATGCCGGCTGCCGATCATGCCGATATAGGCGGCCCGGTCATCTCTTGCCAAAGCCCAGTCGAGGCATTGGGCATCCCCCAGATGGCCTCGGGTCATGATGGCGATATACGTTTCTTCGTCCACCGGCAAATCGGGAATGTGGTCGAAGTCCGGCACCAGAACGCGGTGGGATTCAGGGAAACGGTGCTCGTCAAGAAATTCCTGACGGTCATCCAAAACGGTGGTTTCAAAGCCAAGCAGATTGCATACTTTGGCCGTATCCAAGGCCACGTGGCCGGCGCCGAATAGGTACATTCTGCCCCTCGGGCGCAGAGGACGGGCAAATAGGCTGATTCCCGGCATATGCTGGGTGTGCATTGATGAGTGGGCGGCATCCAGAGCATAGGGCCGCAGAGCCTCCGGCAAGTCGGGAATGGAGTGGCATAGACCCTGTTCGTCCACAAAGACCAGGTAATGGTTTTGATGGTCGATCAGGGTGACCAGCCAGCCTTTCCGGCGTTCATCTTCAGCCTTCTGAAGTTTCCGGAAGGTGGGGAGCTGGATGGGCTGAACGCATTGGAGCAGAATACGGACAATGCCGCCGCAGATCATATCACTTTCGGCCGCGTCGATTCCGGTCATGTTGACGGTAAGAAGACTGGCCTTATTCCCGGTGATGATTTCAGGGCCGCGGGCAATGGCCTGGGCTTCACTGCTGCCGCCGCCCAAGGTGCCGATGATCCGGCCGTCGGCCCGGATGATCATCTGTGTACCGATGCCGCGGGGCGTTGAGCCCTGCTGTTCAATGATGGTGGCCAGGGCAAAGGCCTCGCCGGCCTCCAGAAGAGCCAGCGCAGAAGGGATGATTTGCATATTGAGCTCCTTTCTCTTCGAGGGAAGGGATTAGGGATTGACCGTTATCCTGGAAATAGTATAATGAAAACATAGGGTGCTGGCAAGCACCGATTTTGAGGACAATGAGGTGCAGTATGGACGAAAAACCCGAAAAAGTTCACTACTCCCTGAATTTCAAACTGTACTCCAACGAAAAATTCTTCGGTCCAGGCGTCGCTCGCCTGCTGCGCAAAGTTGATGAGACGGCTTCGCTGCGGGCAGCCGCCGCAGACCTGAAGATTGCCTATAGCAAAGCCTGGAGTATGATCCGGACGGCGGAAAGGACCCTTGGCTACGATCTGCTGATCAAAAAAACAGGAGGCATCCACGGCGGAGGGGCCCAGCTTACCCCGGAAGGAAGGGCTCTGCTGGATAAGTACAGCGCTTTTGAAAAAGCGATTTACAGGTCCGCCGATGCCATGTGGAAACAATTTTTTCCTGAATTCGCGGAGGGAAAACAGGCTGCGGCCGTTCAAGCCGGGACGCCGGAGATCAAAGGGAACGGGATCGGAGCCATCCTCATGGCTTCCGGGTTTTCCCGCCGTATGGGTTACAACAAGCTGCTCCTGAATTTAGGGGAGAAAACCGTGGCCGAATATATTCTCGACCAGCTCCGGCGACAGGATTATGCCGCGGTCGTTGTCGTTTCCCAATATGCGGAGATCCTGGAAATGGCGAAAAACCGGGGCTTTATCCCGGTGATGAATCCGATGGCGACCGAAGGAAAAAGCAGTTCGGTCCGTCTGGGGCTGAAAGCCCTGGCGAAAACGGAAGGCCTTCGCGGGTTCATTTTTTTTACCGGGGATCAGATTCTGCTCAGTGATTCCTTGCTTCAACAGCTGTCCGACACCTTTGCCGCCCACCCGGACAAAATCGTTTATCCGGAATATGAAGGAAAATTCGGTTCGCCGGCAGTCTTTCCCGCCGATTTGGTTCCGGAGCTTCTCAAGCTGAAGGAGGAACAGGGGGGGCGCGTGGTGGCCGACCATTATAGAGACCGGAAATTGGCCGTTCCTGTCAAGCCCGTATGGCAGGGATTTGATTTCGACTGCCCGGAGGATTGGGAGAAGGTTCGCCAGCTTTGGAACTGTGAAAACAAGAACTGCAACAAGAACTGCGAAATCTCTTGACAAAAAAATGGTGCTTTGATAGAATTTGTTGAAATTAAGCAAATGCGATGATGGGGAAAAAACGCTGCCCGGGTGCTTCAGAGAGCTGTTGGCTGCTGCGAAACAGTGCACATGGCAGAAGGTGAACTGGCCCCGGAGCAGTCGTCCGAACACTCGCCTCATGAGGGTGCGGGTCAGTAGACACGAACGGGATTCTCGCCGTTACCATGAGAAGGCATTCGCCGCGATGGCCGATGCCGCAAAGAGGGTATGGTTATACCAAAGAGAGTGGTACCACGGAAGTTTATGCTTTCGTCTCTCGCAGCAATGCGAAGGGGCGTGAGCTTTTTTTATACCCTTTGCACCGGAAAGTCTTGTTTACTCGAAAAAATTCAGTCATCGAGGAGGAATTCATAATGAAAATTGCATTTTCGACCTTAGGCTGCCCTGATTTTGACTGGCCGGATATTTATTCCATGGCAAAGGACCTTGGCTTTGACGGGATCGAGATCCGCGGCCTGGGGAAAGATATTTTTGCCGTTCAGGCCCAACCCTTCACGGAGAGCCAGCTGCCGGAAACGGTTAAAAAGTTGGCCAAGCTCCGTTTGGAGATTCCCTGTCTGTCGTCAGGCTGCTGCCTTAAATTTGCAGAGCGGGCAGAGCAGAACCACCTGGAAATCGTTCAATACATTGAACTTGCCTCCAGGCTGGGCACACCCTTTATCCGGATCCTGGCCGATCTCGAACCCTATCCTATGGGGGAAGTGGATGATGAGGTGGTTTTTGCGGCGCTGCAGCGGCTGATCCCTATCGCCGAAGAGAAAGGGGTCACGCTGCTGATTGAGACCAACGGTGTGTATTGCGATACGGCCCGTTTGCGCACTTTGCTGGATCGCCTGGCCAGCGATACGGTGGCGGCCTTATGGGATACCCACCATCCTTACCGCTTCGGAGGAGAGTCGCCGGGGAAAACCGTGCATAATTTGGGGGCGTATATAAAATACGCCCACATCAAAGACTCGATTATGGACAATGGTGCGGTTCATTACCGGATGATGGGCGAAGGGGACATGCCGATCGACGAGATGATGAGAGCCCTGCGTTCAATCAATTATGAAGGTTTCGTATCGCTGGAGTGGGTCAAGCGCTGGGCGCCGGATCTGAGCGATGCCGGCATCGTGTTCCCACAGTTTGCCAATTATATGGAACGGTATCTGGAAAAGGGCGCTGCGAAAAGCCATCTGTTCGAGAATTCGACAAAGACAGGAAAATATGTCTGGGAGCGGGACACCCTGATCGATCTGACCTTCCCCCAGGTCCTTGACCGTATGGTGGACGAATTTCCGGATCAATATGCCTTCCGCTATACCACCATGGACTATACCCGGACCTATTCTGAATTCCGCGATGATGTGGACACCTTTGCCCGTGCACTGATTGCCATGGGCGTCAAGCCGGGAGATCATGTGGCCATTTGGGCGACCAACGTGCCCCAGTGGTACATAACCTTCTGGGCGAGCACAAAAATCGGCGCAGTCCTGGTCACTGTGAATACGGCATACAAGATCTATGAGGCAGAATACCTCTTGCGCCAGTCCGACACCCACACCCTGGTGATGATCGATGGCTACAAGGATTCGGATTACGTGGGCATCATCAAGGAACTTTGTCCGGAACTGGAGACCGCAGAGGCAGGAAAGCCCCTGCATATCAAACGTCTGCCCTTTCTGCGCAACATCATCACGGTGGATTCCAGGCAAAAGGGCTGCCTGACCTGGGATGAGGCCATGGCGATGTCCGAAAAGGTCCCCATTGAGGATGTGTACCGCAGAGCGGTATCCCTGAACAAACACGATGTCTGCAATATGCAGTATACTTCCGGCACCACCGGGTTCCCCAAGGGGGTCATGCTGACCCATTACAATGTGGTCAACAACGGCAAGTGCATCGGCGACTGCATGGAGCTTTCCACAGCGGACCGGATGATGATCCAGGTTCCCATGTTCCACTGCTTCGGCATGGTCCTTGCCATGACCGCCGCCATGACCCATGGGGCCACCATGTCTCCGCTGCCATATTTTTCATCCAAACCGGCCCTGGCCTGTATCAATCAGGAGCAGATCACCTGTTTCCATGGGGTGCCCACGATGTTCATTGCCATGCTGGAGCACGAGGACTTCCCCCAAACGGACTTTACCCACATGCGTACCGGGATTATGGCCGGCAGTCCCTGCCCGGTCAAGGTGATGCAGGATGTGGTGGATAAAATGAACATGTCCCAGATCACCATCGTGTTTGGCCAGACGGAATCCTCCCCCGGCTGTACCCAAAGCCGTGTGGACGATTCTGTGGAGCTCCGCGTCAATACGGTGGGCCGGGCCCTGCCGGGTGTGGAGTGCAAAATCGTGGACCCTGCCACCGGTGAAGATCTTCCGGACAATGTGGACGGTGAGTTTGTGGCTCGCGGTTACAACATCATGAAGGGGTATTATAAAATGCCCGAAGCCACGGCGACGGCCATCGATGCGGAGGGCTGGCTTCATACCGGCGATCTGGCGCGGCGGGATGCGCAGGGGTATTTCAAAATCACCGGGCGGATCAAGGATATGATCATCCGCGGCGGTGAAAACATTTACCCGAAGGAAATCGAGGATTTTATTTATACCCATCCGAAAGTTAAGGATGTCCAGGTCATCGGCGTGCCGGACAAACAATACGGCGAAGAAATCATGGCCTGCGTGATTTTGAAGGAAGCCGCCGAGCTGACAGCGGATGAGTTGAAGGATTATATCCGTTCCCATATGGCCAAGCACAAAACGCCGAGGTACATCGATTTTGTGACCGAGTTTCCGATGAATGCGGCCGGAAAGATCATGAAGTACAAGATGCGGGAAAAGGCAGTGGAAAAGCTGGGCCTGCAGGCGGATAGCCAGATCGTGACCGCGTAGGGTGGGTTTTAGGGGACGGTGACTTTTTGCGGGGAAACGCAAAAAGTGTTATGCACCCCAAATGTTGGACGAAAAAAAGTTCAACATTTGGA
>CALMWJ010000183.1 GCA_937873525.1 uncultured Peptococcaceae bacterium
TTTTGAGACCTAGCTCGAAACCCTTGCGATTCCGTTCGCCAAAGGTCATTTTTTCCGCCTCCGCCACAGGCGGCAGAAATTCCAGAGTGATCTCGTCATTGAGCAGCAAGGGCAGCAGTCCTGTGGCATAAGGCAAGGGTGCAAGCCCGTAGAGCATCTTGTCGTTGGGTTTGATGTCGAACTTTCCCTTTGCCTTGCTGGTGGAAAGCATAAAGCAGCTGACCACGTTGTTTTTGTAAACGTCCAGCATGCTTTTGGTGTAGGGGGCAACTTTAAACGGATGCTTGCCGCCTTCCCAGGTGGTCTGGATCCAGATCACCGGATCTCCCGGCAGCATACTGGCTTGTTTTTGAAGCAAAATATCCGCATAATCGCTATAGGTGGTCAGCGGCAGCGTCGCCCTGAAATCATCGATGCTCTTCGGCTTGGCGCCCCTTAAGAGCTTCTGCCCCAAGCCGCAGCGGCTCCATAGGGCAATCTGTTCTGTCATGAGCCGGTTCTGGATCTGCATGTACCCTGTAAGGTCCAGATCCAGGAAGCCGCAATACTCCTGCCACAACTTATCAAATTGTTTCATTTGCAGTTTTTTCTCAAAATTCATGAGAACACTCCTAACGCGATTTCAAAGCCGCGGCGGACCTCCGGAGACTTTCAAAGCTGGGAATCAGGAAAGGCGTGCCTTCCTGGTACTCAGCATAGTTCACGAACTGCTTTGGAAAGATGAGACGGTCCTGCAGCCATACATAGAGCAAATCCAATAAGCTATAGATTATGCCTGCCTTCAGCATAGTGCTGCTGCCAAGGTAAGCAGCGTAAGCTAAGTAGAATCCGGTTAGCCAGAGAACACCGGGATGACGGCAAAGGGCGTACATCCCCTGGTCATAGACCCGGTCCATCCCTTCAAGGCTGATGTAGGTCCTTTTAAAAGGGAGCGCAAAAAACAGCGTGTACACCAGCATCGCCAGCATCAGCAACGCCAAAAAGCCAAATGGGTATTTGGCGGTCGCAGGGACTAAAAACACTTCTCCCGTTGAGGATGCGATCATCAGCGTTGAATAGATCAAACATAGGCAGCCCAGTGGGAAAAGCGTTTTCAACAGTCTGGATTTTATGGAAATCTGATTGAAATCATAAAGAATGAAAAAGATGAATCCCAAACAGCCTGGTATCATAATTTGCATTGCTTTCTCCAATTCAGCATCATTCAGGGCACTCTTATAAGCATTAATATATAGAGTGATTGTAATCTATAATATATTGTCAACGTATGGTTTTGTCAAGTATTCTGACAAATTTAACATATTGTTCATATTATTGCAAAATTTTCGTCGATTCATTTTATTCCTTGACTTTCCGCTTCGATTTGCCTATTTTATTCATAGAATGCAACGCGCCAGCCGGCCGGGCGATATAAAATTTTAATTTAAAAAGGAAACAGGTGATTGCCATGATGTCTGCCCAACGACGCGAAGGGATCCATCAATATCTGATTCAAGCCAAAGGTCCCGTGACGGCCACTGCGCTGGCTAAACTCTTCAACGTCAGCCGGCAGGTGATCGTTGGCGACATTGCTTTGATGCGGGCGGCCAATATGCGTATTCTAGCCACCCCCCGCGGCTATTTGGCGGATCAGGACCGAAAAGCCGCGGCATTGATCCGGACCATTGCCTGCCGTCACACCCTGGCGGATATGGCTGAAGAGCTCAACACCATTGTGGACCATGGCGCAGGCATCCTGGACGTGATCGTGGAGCACCCGGTCTATGGTCAAATCACCGGTCAGCTTCAGATTTTTTCACGTTATGATGCCGAAAGCTTCGTTCATAAAATTCGTGAGCGCCAAGCGCCTCCCTTGTCCGTCCTGACCGATGGCGTCCATTTCCATACCATCGCCTGCCCCTCCGAGGCCGTCTACGAACGCATCCTCAACGACCTGGGCGAAAAAGGGTATCTGCTCCTTGAACAAAGGCAGGTGGGTCCATGAGCATCCTCTCCCTGGCCGGCGCCGATTTCTTTGTGGTCATTGCCCTGGGCATGATCATCTGCCTGGCCAGACGCAACGTCCTGATCCACCGTTCCAACAATTTAATGTTTGTCCATCTCTCCCTGGCGACGATCCTCCTGATGCTCCTGGAGATCATAACGATCCTTTTGGAGCAGC